>JAHEZC010000005.1:0-10328 GCA_023251275.1 Parafilimonas sp.
CCAAAACCCATCAGGCTTCGGATAGCTGTTGGTGCTGTGTAGATAATATTCACTTTGAATTTATCCACGATATCCCAGAAGCGTCCCGCATCCGGCCAGGTGGGAATGCCTTCAAACATCAGCGAAGTAGCGCCTGCACTCAGCGGCCCATAAACAATATAACTATGACCGGTAACCCAACCTATATCTGCGGTGCAGAAGTGAATGTCAGCCTGCTGGTATTGAAATACATTGACAAAAGTATAATTGGTATAGACCATGTATCCTGCGCAGGAATGTACAACCCCTTTTGGCTTTCCCGTAGAACCGGAAGTATATAAAATAAATAAGGGATCTTCCGCATCCATTTCTTCAGCAGGGCATTCAGTCATCCCGAGTGTTTCAATTTTTTTTATCTCATCTTCCCACCAGACATCACGGCCTTTTATCATACTCACTGCCGTTCTTGTTCTTGTGCAGACGATCACCCGCTTTACAAACGGGCAGCCTATCAGTGCATCATCAATTACACTTTTTAGAGGAATATCTTTTGCGCCGCGGAATGCGCCGTCGCAGGTGACAATGTATTCAGCCTGTGCATCCTGTAAACGATCGGCAATACTTTGTGCTGAAAAACCTCCGAATATCACGGAATGAATAGCGCCAATCCTTGCACACGCAAGCACTGAAATGGCGAGCTCCGGTATCATACCCATATAGATGCAAACCCGGTCTCCTTTTTTTACACCATTATTTTTCAGCACATTGGCGAACTGGCAAACCTTGTTGTATAAGTCTTTATAGGTGAGAATGCGGTGATGCTCTTCGGGGTCATTGGGTTCCCAGATAAGGGCGGGCATACTGCCGTGGTTTTCGAGATGCCTGTCAAGGCAATTTTCAGTGATATTCAGCTTTCCGCCTGCAAACCATTCTATTTTTGGCTCTGTGAAATTCCATTCCAGCACCTTGTCCCATCTGCGTCTCCAGTAAAAATGACCGGCAATATCGCCCCAGAATTTTTCAGGGTCTTCAATGCTTTGTTTGTAGGCTTCCCTGTAGGCTTCCAATGATTTGATCTGGTAAGGATATGACATAAGAACTAAATTTTAAAGAGGGGCTAAATTTACGGCAATGTGATTAAAAAAAACCGGAGAAATATTTTGCAAAATCCTCAATGTTTCTGTTGAGTGCATTTAGTCACGTACTTTCTATTGCTCAGGCATATTTCCAAAACACTAATGCGGTATAATCTCTTTTAGCCAAATAAGGAATGTAACTTTGGAAGAGTGCATTCATCATTCATCCAAAGTAAAACTTCTCATGGAGCTGAACATTCAGAAATTGCATGGGCATTGGGCAGAAGGTTTTGCACTCGATCAGCATACCGCATCGAGCAGACCCATCAAAGAAATGAAAATAGTAAAGATGATTGTTGATGGGAAAGAAACTGAAATGAAAGTTCCGGGAGAAGTGATAGGATGGAATACTATAAGAACAGAAATAGCAGAACATTTATACCAATTGAAATACCTGCAGGATAAAAGTTATGTTGATATAATTTCAACTGAAGCGGCAAATTTTCTGAAAACCAAACCGGTTTGGAACCTTCACAAAATCATCCCTGTTCCTCCGTCGGAAACCGTCAGGAATTTTCAACCTGTTTATGAAATGGCTAAAGCTATCGGAAATTTTTGCAGACTGGATGTAGATTTCACTACAATGAAAAAAGTAAAGGCTACCATTCAACTTAAGTCAATTATGGATGGCGATCAGCGAAAAGAAATTCTGAAAGACGCATTCGATATTGTTTATGGTATATTAGCAGGTAAAAATGTTTTGTTGTTTGATGACTTGTTTCGTTCCGGCGCAACTTTAAATGCAGCCTGTGACATAATAAAGAATAAAGGGAAAGCAGCTAACGTTTATGTTTTAACCATTACAAAGACACGCATAAAACGATGAGAAGTAAAGATTACTATTGGTTCAGGCTATTTTCCGCCAATGGCTTTGGCGCAAAAAGCATTCATTATATTTATAAACAACTACAGGAAAATAAAATGAATCTGGATGAGATTTTTCGGCTCACTATTGATCAGCTTGAAAAATATTTCCCGGAAATAGGAAGAGGAAAATTTTCGCGGGCAAATCTTACAGTCCTCTTAAATGAAGATGATGAACAATTCTATAATCAGTATCAAAAGCTTAAAGAAGATAAAGTTCAGCTTGTAACACTGGATGATGAAAGATATCCGAATTCTGTTCTTGAAAACTTACTGGATAGTGCGCCGCCGCTATTATTTTGCAAGGGTTATCTCCAATTGCTCAATGCCCAGGGAATTTCAATTGTAGGTTCAAGGGATGTGGATGATTTCGCTGTTATGCTTACAAAAAGTATTGCATCAAAACTTGCAGAGCATGGATACAACGTAACTTCCGGATATGCAAAAGGTGTTGACACAAGCGCTCACTTAGGTGCATTGGAAGCCGGTGGAACAACAACTATGATCTTAAGTTTTGGCATAAATCATATTAGTATCCGGAAAGAGATAAAATCGTACGATTGGGAAAAAACGGCTTTGTTTGTAAGCCAGTTTGCGCCTTATGATAAATTTTCAGGGCAAAATGCGATGGTGCGCAATAAGCTGGTTTGCGCAATGTCCCGGGCAATTGTTGTGATTGCATCAGGGCCGGAAAAAGACAGCGATGGAAAATTAAGCGGTACTTTTGATGCAGGCAAATCAGCCCTTAAAATGAATATTCCTGTTTTCGTGCTGAACCCTGAAATTTTGAAACCAATACCGCAGGGAAATATTGATCTCATAAATATGGGAGGCATACCATTTTCCAATGGCAACGATATCATAAAAATTCTCGAAGAGCGTCCTCAACAATTAAATGTACCCACAGAAGACATTTCAAAAAAATCACCCATATCAGTGCAAATTTCTTTCGATTTTTGAACATACTCTTATTGCCAAAATTACTTTCATTTTGCGGGGAGCAATTAAATGCACATGCTTTGCGTAAAAATTTTTTCAATTCAATTCCACAACACGTATCTTCAAAATTCTTTTTAACTGCATTATGAGCAACAACACAAAAGGTATCTGGAAAGTTATCGGGGCATCTTCTGTAGGTACATTGATAGAGTGGTACGATTTCTACATTTTCGGCAGCCTGGCAACGATCATATCGAAGCAATTTTTTCCCGAAGACGCCGGCACATCTGCATTGCTGAGCACACTTGCCATTTTTGCCGCAGGCTTTATTGTAAGGCCTTTCGGGGCATTGGTGTTTGGAAGGTTGGGAGATATTATCGGGCGCAAATACACTTTTTTACTTACGCTTATTCTGATGGGCGGCTCCACATTCGCCATCGGTTTAATTCCCGGTTATAAATCAATAGGCTTTGCTGCGCCATTACTCATATTGTTGCTTCGCCTGGTACAGGGACTTGCACTCGGCGGAGAATATGGCGGCGCCGCGACTTATGTAGCGGAACATTCACCGAATCACAGGCGTGGATTTTTTACAAGCTGGATACAGACTACGGCTACACTCGGTTTGTTTCTTTCACTTGGCATTATACTGTTCACAAGAACAGAAATGGGCGTAGAAAAATTTGGCGACTGGGGATGGCGTATTCCTTTTTTGCTCTCTTCGATTTTGGTGATCATTTCGATTTATATAAGGCTGAAGATGAAGGAAAGCCCCATGTTTTCCAAAATAAAAAGCGAGGGCAAAACTTCTTCCAACCCGCTGAAAGAAAGTTTTGTGCATAAGATAAATCTGAAGATGGTTTTGCTTGCGCTGTTTGGCGCTACGATGGGGCAGGGAGTGATCTGGTACACAGGACAATTTTATGCGCAGTCATTCATCGAGAATACATGCAAAGTAAATTTTGAACAATCAAGAACAATCATTCTCTGGGCGATTGTTTTTGCCACACCTTTCTTCGTGGTATTTGGCACACTGAGCGATAAGATCGGAAGAAAATGGATCATGCTGCTGGGCATGTTATTGGGTATCCTGACTTATCGTCCGATCTACCAGGCTTTCCTTGATTATACAAATCCTGCGACAAAAAGAAGCTTGGTTGATATTGCTAAAACGCATACCACACCTAAGCTTGCAGTGATTGAAGCGAAAGACAAAACAAAATTCCTGGTATCAGCAGTATATGATTCTGTTTTCACAGATGGCGCTGAATATAAATTTACCAAAACAGATACCATTACATTGAAAAATGAATTTCTGCATGCTTCAGATCCAGGCAACGCAGATACATTACTCGGTTTCATGGCAATGAAAAAAGATGGTGAAGGAATGGATACCGGTTTTGTGAAACTAAAATCCATGAATGGTTCTGAATCATCAGTTGCCAAAACAGATACTTTATTTCTTGATGTGGTAAAAAAATCTGTAAAGCCAAATACAATAATTGAAAAAGCTGTTGATCCGCATACATTCCGCATGATGATTTTACTGGTCTTTATTCAAATCATTTACGTAACGATGGTCTATGGACCTATTGCGGCTTTCCTGGTAGAATTATTTCCTACACGTATCCGGTATACATCCATGAGTTTGCCATATCATATTGGCAATGGTGTGTTCGGCGGCCTGGTACCTTTCTTAAGCACGTTGATCATAGAATATACCAAAACGCCTGCAAATCCTGCCGGTTCGCCGCTTGCCGGACTTTGGTACCCGATAAGTGTGGCGTCAGTCTGCTTTATAGTGGGCTTACTATATATTTCCAATAAAAAGGATTATGAAGTAATGGATGATGTGAATGTTTATGTTCATGATTAAAAATTCTTTTATGAATACAATCAGGAAAATTTTCGGATTAATATGGATCCTGCTTGGACCTGCAGTCATTTATTTTATCATATACAATGCTGTAAATGTTTTAGGCAAAGCTGATAAAGCAATTGCTGCTGCAACATCAGAGGCAGCAAGAGCAACAGCAGAAGCTGGGAGGACAAACACAATTTTACAGTGGGGCATCATTGTTATCATTTTTATTCCTATTGCATTCGGGCTGATAATATTTGGCAAATTTGCTTTGCAGGGAGAATATGACAGATAGCGGAGTCGGGAAAGACAGAAAAGTCAGTAAAGTCCGTGAGTCCGTGAGCGGAACTACTCATTTACTTTCCGACTTTCGGACTTCCCAACTTTCGGACTTCCCGACTCCCCCGACTTTCGGACTTCTCTAACTTTCAGACTCACTATATTTGAACAATGTCAATACAAGTAAACGCACTGACAAAAATTTATGGACAGCAAAAAGCCATCAACAACATTTCTTTTTCCATTAGTAAAGGCGAGATTGTTGGTTTTTTAGGACCAAATGGCGCAGGCAAGAGCACAACGATGAAAATTGTGACCGGTTATTTATTGCAGGATGGAGGTACCGCAAAAGTTTGCGGCATTGATGTGAAAGAAAAACCTGTCGAGGTGAAAAAGAAAATCGGTTACCTGCCCGAAGCAAATCCGCTTTATTATGAAATGTATGTGAAAGAATATCTGCAGTTTGTTGCAGGTGTGTATGAAGTAAAAAACCGCAGATCAGCCATCAATAAAATAATTGAATTAACCGGGTTATCCGGTGAATATAAAAAGAAGATAGGGCAATTGTCTAAAGGCTATAAGCAACGTGTTGGCCTTGCTGCAACCCTTGTTCACGATCCGGAAGTGCTGATTCTGGATGAGCCTACGAGTGGCCTTGACCCCAATCAAATTGTGGAAATCAGAAACCTGATTAAAGAACAGGGAAAGAATAAAACAGTTTTGTTTTCCACACATATTCTGCAGGAAGTGCAGGCGATATGTGATCGTATAATCATTATACATAATGGTGAATTGGTAGCTGATGATGCATTAAGCGCTTTGCAGCAAAGTATGCAAAGCAATGTTGTGAAAGTTTCTTTTAAAGAAGTTTTGGATATGCAGGCATTCCGGCAATTATCTTCTGTAACCAATATCACAAGAGAAAATGAGCATGCCTGGAAACTTAAAACGGATAATCCAACAGAGGCACGTAAACAACTTCTTGAGCTTGCTTTAAAAGAAAATCTGAATATCGTTTCACTTCAAACGGAAGGAAGTAATCTCGAAGAAATTTTCAGAACGCTCACAAAAAATGATTAGAGTAATTCAAAGGGCACAGGTTGACAACCTCCGGAGGTTGTCAACCTTTCTTATCATTTCTTTATCTTCTTATCCAGCAACTTTAGCCTGAAAAATAATTCTGCATGTAAAGGATTTACAGGCCCCTGGTTCTTTGCAAGTGGCATTACAGGCACACCAAACCTCAAACCGGATTGCCATAATTTTTTCCGGTAGAAAATTTGAGCACTGATGTTCATTTGAAACTTTGAAAAGCTTGTCCAATCACTGTCATTGATGGAATAACTATTTTTGAAAGTTGTTGTGCTTGTTGGGAAGGAATTGGTCATTGAACTTTTTTCTGTTGTCCCTTCTGATGTCGCCACGCCTTTACTCCAAAAACTACCCAAAAGGCTTCCTCCTGTCCACCAATTTCCTCCGACATTGTATGCATAGCCAAAACCTGCTGATACACCAAATAATTTGTTGAGTGTTTTTGCCTGCACGGCGGTAATTAATGTATCACCATTATTTTTTAAAGACGTTGAATTACTGAAAGCCTTTGCCGGCAATATATTTGAATAAAACGGGTTTACTTCAATACTGAATAGCGATTTTTCACTTTGCAGGTTTAACCACAAACCCGGCAATAGTAAACGGTAAGGTTGTGATTGAGTATTTGGCCCGGCAAAATTATTCCCCGTATTCGAAGTGGGTAATTGTACGTTCCACTGCAAGCCTGCCTGTACCTGCAGGCTGTCCTGTTCATCAGTATTATCTTCTTCAGCACTGTCTTCCTGTAATTCTGATTGTAAATTTCTTTTGTCGTCAGTTTTAAAAATATTTCCCGCAGAAGGACTGGCAGTTGAATCATTGATTGGTGGTTGATTGGCAGTTGAATTATTATTCCAGGAAATACTTTTCGGGCTGGCATTTAACTGCTGGTTATTACCCTCAATATTTTTATTATCAATAAGCTGCAATACAGTCTCAGCAGGATTATTTTTAAAAGGAGCTTTTTCGTTGTTATTATTTAAATTATTCTCCAGGGCTGCTATGTTTCGCCTGAGTAATTTTTTGTCTGTATCAGTTGCGGAAATATTGTGATCAATTTTATTTTCATTTACTGGATTGGAATTCTTAACCGGTTGTTTGTTTTTATCAGTAAATTGATCTTTCGTGTCATCTTTTTGAGCAGGAATATTTTGTCCTTCTCCTGGTTCATCTTTTTTTTCACCAATGATTTGTTCACTTCTCGTTGAAATACCTGAAATATTTTCAGTACCATTTTTTTTCTTTTGTATTACAATAACCAATGTAATGAAGCTGATCATTAACAATGCGAATAGTGCAATGCTTCGCAACAGCCATTTATTTGAACCGCCTGTATTTCCAAACCATCCGCCACCTTTCGGCATTTCTTCATCGAGGCGTCTGCGCATGTTTTTCCATGCTTCATCCGGTGATGGAATGTTTATGGGAAGTTCATCTCCATTTAAAAATTCACTATGTAAATTTTGTTCATCCATTTTTCATTCAGTTATGAATAATATTTTTCCAAAACAGGTTTCAGCTTTTTTCTTGTCTCGCTTAAATGCCATTTTACAGTGCCGGAACTTATCTGCAGCTTTTCGCTGATATCTTTGATTGAAAATCCTTCTATATAAAATAAACTGCATATTCCGCGTGTGGCGGGCGCAAGCGTATCGAGCAGCTTGTAAATGTCTTTCCATTCAAGCGCTTTCACCGGGTTATCATCATAAACTTTAGCGGCACTTTCAGTTAATTCTCCTGCAACAGGCTGCTTTGAAATTTTCAGTTTGTCCAAAGCTGTATTTCTGACAATAGTATATACCCAGTTAAAAAATGCACCTTTATCATGCCTGAAATTTGCTATGTTTTTATATACTTTGAGCATACCATCATTCAATACTTCAAGCGCTTCATGGTCGTCTGCAAAGAAACGTTTACACAAAAGGAATAATGCCGGGTAAAACTTACGGTAAAGTTTTTCCTGGCTCAGCCTGTTATTGGCTGCACATTCCTGTATTAGCTGATGCAAATCTTCCAATACTACATTTGTTCAGTTTAAAATGTATAGATAATAAATATTATTGTACACAGTCCTGATTTTACTTATAATAATATCTGGATTGCACCATTGCCGGAGCTATGGCAGGGCCGGTTCGTGCGGAAGCGTATGGCTTCCCGTCTGCATCGTATTCATATACCAGGGCTATATAATCATCTTCATGTGAAGGAGGTTCTCCATAATGATTTGTTTGCTTCGTTAAATTATTGGGTGATGAAGATATATACCAGCTTCTCACCATTCTCACATCATCGTGTGAAAAGAAAGGATTTATTTTATCATCATATTCAAAGTCGTAGCCAATATTAAAACCATAACTGCCATCGTCATTTCTTGTGTACGAATTTAATTGCAAAATATTTCCGTTTGCATCATAGTTCCAGGTATAATAGGAACCAAGGAAAGCAGTATCAGCTTCAAAAGAATAAAATAAAATTTTTATGACCTTTCCATTGTCGTAAATATAAACTGAACTGTCCAGTATTTTTGAGCCGCCGTGTGTTGCATACGATAGTGTGTAATTAATCTTACCCGAATCCTCATTTGCATAAAAGACATTCGTAAAAGCAGTGTCCGCGTTGGTTAACCATGTTTCTATCTTAACTATTTTCCCCCGGGAATTCCTGTCATAATGAATATAGCCGGATCCGCTTAATGAATTTTCTGCAATCACTAATTTTTCATCATTATATTCATAAGTGGTGATAAGAGAATCTGCATTATTCCATACTTCTGCATATCTGACGAGCAGTTCACCATTTGTACTGTCCGGAACCAACGGGTCCTGTGTAATCAACGCAACTTCTCTCTGGCAGGAAATGAACAGCACCATACAACATACATTCAACAGAATTAGTTTTCTCATAGCTTTTTTTAAACAATGAACGGTGATGTAAATTTAAAAGGTTGGGTATAAAAATATTTTTTAAAGAATTATGTACTTTGTGCCTCTGTTTGTTCTCTAAAAAATAATTTTATGCTGCAGTCATCCACACTCAGATTTCTTAAAGAGTTAAAGAAAAATAATACCAGGGAATGGTTTGAGAAAAACCGCAAACAATATGAAACCGCAAAAGAGGATTTTGCCAATCTTATCCAATCTGTTATTGAAAAGTATGGAAGGAAAGACGAGGAGATAGCTTCGCTGAAATCAAAAGACTGCATGTTTCGAATCAACCGCGATATACGTTTCAGTAAAGACAAGTCGCCCTACAAAACCAATTTTGGAGCAAGTATTAACCGAGGTGGAAAGAAAAGTATTTTTGCCGGTTATTATTTTCATTGTGAGCCGGGTAATTCTTTTGTCGGCGGTGGTTTATGGATGCCATTGCCGGAAGACCTGAAAAAAGTGCGGCAGGAAATTGATTATAACTTTGACGAGTTTAAAAAAATAATTGAAAATAAAAAATTTCTTTCTGCATACAAAGAATTGCATAAAGGGGAAGATACGAGCTTAAGCCGCCCTCCAAAAGGTTATGAAGAAAATAACCCGGCTATTAACTACATAAAACTGAAAAGCTTTATTGCTATGACTCCTGTAGCTGATGCAGAACTTACGAAAAATAACCTCCGGGAAAAAATTGTGAATGCTTTTGAATCTTTACAGCCATTATTGAAATTTATCAACAGGGCTTTGGAAGCATAAAAATCAGATGCCGAATTCAGCTCTTACTTTTTTCGGAAGAGATTGTACAATTAATTCATAAGACTCATCAATCATTTCTTTCAACAGGTTTTGCGGAATAGTGCCATCAACAGTTACGGTGTTCCAATGTTTTTTGTTCATGTGATAGCCGGGTTGTACAGCATCATATTGTTCTCTTAGTTCGATAGCTTTATGCGGATCGCATTTTACATTAAACTGAAGCGGATTGCTCCCGAGCCCTGTAAGCAAAAATATTTTCCCTGCGGCTTTAAATACCAATGTGTCTTCACCAAAAGGGAATTCTTCTGACACTGCTTTTTTTGACAGACAATATTCACGTACTGTTTCGATGTTCATGATGCAACAGTGGAGAGTGAGCCACTTTTGTAAAGTGGCTCACTCTATTTGTGTAAAATTAATAAAGACAACAAAAATATATTATAAAAAAGCCGGTGAAAGAATTCACCAGCTTTACAACAAATGAAAAAAACTAAC
>JAHEZC010000005.1:10390-20196 GCA_023251275.1 Parafilimonas sp.
TTTATCCAACAGGTATTCTGCGATCTGTATTGCATTAGTGGCAGCGCCTTTGCGAAGGTTATCACTCACTATCCACATATTTAAAGTTTTGGGCTGTGTTTCATCCCTGCGTAACCTGCCTACAAATACTTCATCTTTTTCATGCGCCGACAGCGGCATTGGATAAATCTGTTGAGAAGGATCATCCTGCAGCACCACTCCCGGAGCTTCTTTCAGTAACTGCCTTACTTCATCGAGATCAAATTCTCTTTCAAATTCCACGTTTACACTTTCGCTGTGCCCTCCGATCACGGGAATACGCACCGTGGTTGATGTAATACGAATACTGTCATCCCGCATGATCTTTCTTGTTTCATTCACCATTTTCATTTCTTCTTTTGTATAACCATTATCAAGAAATACGTCAATCTGCGGAAGAGCATTCAGATCAATCCTGTATTTATAAGCCATTGGTCCCTCCTCCCCTTTTCTTTCATTGAACAATTGATCAACCGCTTTCTTTCCTGTCCCGGTAACGCTTTGATACGTACTGACTACAATTCTTTTGATTGAATATTTTTTGTGCAAAGGATTTAAGGCAACTACCATCTGGATTGTTGAACAATTTGGATTCGCTATAATCTTATCTTCAGCCGTAAGCACATCAGCATTCAACTCCGGTACTACCAGTTTTTTGGTTGGATCCATTCTCCATGCGCTGGAATTGTCAATCACCGTAATTCCTGCTTCTGCAAATTTTGGTGCCCATTCCAGTGATGTGCCGCCACCCGCTGAAAAAATGGCCACAGCCGGCTTTGCCGTAATGGCATCTGCCATGCTTACTACCTTATATTTCTCTCCTTTAAATTCCACTTCCTTGCCAACTGATCTTTCCGAAGCAACAGGAATTAGTTCCGATACAGGGAAATTTCTTTCCCCAAGTACCTGCATCATTTTAGTGCCAACCAAACCGGTGGCGCCTACTACGGCTACTTTCATTTTGTTTTGTTTTGATGTTTCAAATTAAAAAAGCCCTCCTGTTTTCAGGAAGGCTTTAGTTATATCACAGCATACAAGTGTTATGCCCCTTCCTCTTTATGGAATTGCTTTGTACACTTTGTATATTTTATAGTCACTTTCATTCAGGCACAAAAGTAATGTTGAAAAATTTTTGTACCAAAAAGATTTTCAGGTTACCAGATTTTTATTCTTTGATCTTCCGGTTTATACATTTTATTTCCCGGCTGTACATTGAATGCTTTATAAAAAGGTGTAAAATTCATCAAAGGCCCATTGACGCGATACATAGGCGGTGAATGTGGGTCAATATTCACAAGTTGCCTGGTAAATTCATCTTTGATCTTACTCCTCCATATCTGCCCTAATGATAAGAAGAATCGCTGATCGGAAGTAAAGCCATCAATTTTTGTTGTGTCCTGTCCCTGCTCTGTTAATTTGAATGCATCGTATGCAATGCTTAAACCGCCAATATCTGCGATATTTTCGCCTGTGGTAAGTGAGCCGTTTACATGCATGGAATCTATGGCGATAAACCTGTTATACTCGTCAATCACCAGTTTTGTTTTCGCGGCAAACTTCACACCATCATCCTTGCTCCACCAGTTTTTAAGGTTCCCGTCTTTATCGTACTGTGAACCCTGGTCGTCAAATCCATGCGTCATCTCATGACCGATCACCATACCAATACCCCCATAGTTTATTGCATCATCTGCTGCGGGATCAAAGAAAGGAAATTGCAAAATACCCGCAGGAAATACGATTGCGTTATAAGTGGGATAATATCCGGCATTTATGGTGGGAGGAGTCATATCCCATTCCATCCTGTCAACAGGCCTGCCTATTTTGGAAACTTCATAATGATAATTATTTTTTGAACAGGAAACCCGGTTTTCAAAATATCTATTCCGGTCAATAGTTACCTTACTGTAATCTTTCCATTTATCTGTATATCCTATCTTTTTCAGAAATGCATGGAGCTTTTCTTTTGCTTTTATTTTAGTACTGTCGCTCATCCAGTCAAGATTTGTTATTCTGGCATCTAATGCTTTTTGCAGGTTATTTACCAATTCAAGCATTCTTTTCTTTGCATCTTCAGTAAAATATTTTTTTACATAAAGCTGACCTAACGCATCACCGAGGAAATTATCAGTAGTGGAAACCATTCTATCCCACCTCGGCTTTAGTTGCTGCTGCCCGCTTAATGCTTTGCCATAGTAATCAAATTTTGCCTTTACAAATGCACTGCTCAAAGCATTGCTGAATACATCAAGCGTATGAAACTGCAGGTATGTCTTCCATACATCCACCGGAACTGTTTTCAGCAAGTCGTTTAGCTTCGCGTAAAAAGCAGGCTGCTGCACATTTATTGAATCAATATCTGCTCCCATTGCATGTAAAGTTGTTTTCCATGCAAATACGGGCATATTCTTATCGAGGTCAGTAACTGCCATTTTATGGTAGTTAGTTTGCGGATCGCGTAATTCAACATTTGTTTTATGGCTTGCTGCCATTTGCTTTTCGAGGTTGTAGATCAGCATCATTTTCCCTGCAGCATTGGAAGAATCGTCTCCTGTTAAAGTAAATAATTTTTGTATGTAGGTTTGATATGCTTTTACCACAGCAAGAGTGGCGGGATCCGATTTAAAATAATAGTCCCTGTCTGGTAACCCCAGACCACCTTGTGAAAAGATGGCAATATTTACCATACTGTTCTTTTCATCGGCATCAATGCCCATTCCGAATAGTAAACTATTTTCTTCTGCCTGCTGCTCTGCCACAAAATGCATGATACCTGCTGCATCCTGTATAGCATCAATACTTTGGAGGTAAGGTTTTACCGGATCATATCCAAGGCTTTCAATGGTTGCCGTATCCATTCCCGATGCATAAAAATCGCCGACCTTCTGTTCGGTGCTTCCTGCTGCATTCTTTGATTTTGAAACACTATCCAATATGGAATGTAAATTTTCCTTCGTTCTGTTGTACAAATCGAGGGAAGATCCAATCTCAGATTCAGTTGAAGGAATTTCTGTTTTCTTTATCCATGCGCCATTTACGTAAAGAAAAAAATTATCGCCAGGCTTAATATTTAAATCCATCGCGGACGTGTCCAGAAAATTTCCACCTGTTTTTACCCGTTCATCCTGCGGGGTACATGCTGCAATGCTGAGGATAAATAAAACTGCAACAAGGATTGACTTTGCACATTTTTTCATAGCTGAAATGTTTGGTTAGGCAGGGAAAGTAAAAAAACTTAGTTTGCCAAATATTTTTTTGTGAGCAGCGGGAATAATAATGTTTATCCGGAATGTTTGTTAAATTCTTACTGAACTTAATAATCGTGAGACGTAAAAGATGAAACATGCATTTTTCGAAAATGAGCTGAAATGTAATGGTTCTCATTTGCAAAAAAAACATACATAAAATATTTCCTGGCTCATACAAGCGCTATATCAAAATTTACTAATTGTACAAATTCATTCAGGCGTATATCAATATCTTCTTTTGTAATTTCTTTCAATCGCTGTGTACCGAATTTTTCTACACAAAAGCTTGCCATCACAGATCCTACAATGATCCCTGTTTTCATATTTTCAAAAGAAATATCTTTTGTTTTTGCAATATGGCCAATAAAGCCACCGCCAAATGTGTCGCCTGCTCCGGTGGGATCAAATACATCTTCCAACGGTAAGGCCGGTGCAAAGAACACATTATTTTCATTAAAGAGTAAAGCGCCGTGTTCTCCCTTTTTAATAACAAGGTATTCAGGTCCCATTTCAAATATTTTCCTTGCAGCTTTTACAAGGGAATATTCTCCGGTCAATTGTCTTGCTTCACTGTCATTCAGCAACAATACATCAATAAGATTTAAAACTTCTCTTAAATCATCCCAGGCAGTCTCCATCCAGAAATTCATCGTATCCAAAACGATCAGTTTTGGGCGGGTGGTTAATTGTTTAATTACTGATTTCTGCAGGCTTGGCATCAGGTTTCCCAGCATTAAAAATTCGGCAGATTTATAATTATCGGGAATTACCGGGTTAAAGTTTTCGAGCACATTCAAATCAGTAATTAATGTGTCACGTGTATTCATATCGAGATGGTATTTGCCACTCCAGAAAAATGATTTTTTATCCGGTACAATCTCCACACCTTCCATTTGCACTCCCCTCTTTCTCAGTATTTCCATTTCTTTCTTTGGAAAATCGCTGCCTACAATAGAAACCTGGTGTATCGGTCTCACAAAATTACTTGCAGCGTAAGCCGCATAAGTTGCAGAGCCGCCCACTGTTTTATCAATTTTCCCAAAAGGCGTTTCAATGGCATCAAATGCCATAGTACCTACTACGATCAGTGACATAGCATCATTTTATTTTGCATCGCAAACCTATTATATTTGAATGAAAAGGAGGCGCATTAATTTAATACCGGGGAATGTGATGTCGTAATATAATCTTTAACAGATATTTTTATGCGTAAACGGATGTAATAACCTGGATAAATATTGCCCGAAAAGAGGAAAGCATTTATAAAAAAATGTCCTTATCAAAACCTTTGTTACATTTGCCGTTCAAATTTTTATATGAGATACCTTGAGAACATGGAGTACAATACTACAAGAAACCATCTGAGTATGCGCGAATATGGCAGGCATATCCAGAAAATGGTGGAATATGTATTAACAATAGACGACCGCCCCAAGCGTCAGCAACAGGCCCAGGCATTAATTGAATTGATGGGTTTTTTAAATCCTCATTTGAGGAACGTAGAAGACTTTCGTCATAAGCTCTGGGATCATTTGTTTTTTATCAGTGATTTTAAATTAGATGTTGACAGCCCTTATCCCATTCCACAGAAAGAAACGTATAAAACAAAGCCGGAGCCTCTTCCTTATCCTAAACGTCATCCAAAATATTCTCACCTGGGCAAAAATCTTGAGTTGGTAATAAATAAAGCGCTTAAAGAAGAAGACCCGGAAAAAAAAGCCGGTTTCGCCAATGCCATAGCTTATTATATGAAGCTTTCTTACAGCAACTGGCACAAAGAACTGGTACACGATGATGCCATACGGAGTGAATTGGATAATATTACAGGCGGCGCACTTGAGTTCAGCGCCACTCCCTATATCAAACACCGGGCTCAGAGCTTTGAACGCGATGATTACAGGAGCGGAGGGCGCAGACAAAACTTTGGCGGTCGCGATAATCGCAGCAGTCGTGATAACAGAAACAATGGAGGCCGGGATAACCGAAGCAGCAACAGAAATAATAATAACCGAAACCAGGGTTTTAAGAAAAGGTTTAAATAAATTACCAGCTAAAAAGCCTCCCAGAGAAGGGAGGCTTTTTACATAATAACAAAACTATTTACTGCTGAAAAAACTTATATTCCCGGTGTCACTTACCTGAAGAATGATGTCTTTATTATTTTTTTGCGGCTCATTATTCTTTTTTGCCAGGTCAACAAAATACAAAGCATTGTGATCTTCATTTCCATAAAGATCAACACCTTCATCCGAAGCCGTATCAAAATATTCAAGTGATTCTTTTACAGTATAGTTCTTATATTTTCTTATTATTTCCTTTTGCACTGATGCAGGCATATCACTGAAGCTTATATCGTGCATGGAAGCAACAAGGTCTCCGTCGCTTGTGTAATAGGCAACCTCTTTAAGATTATTTTGAGCAAATTCCGCTTTCATAAATTGATCATAGGTACTCCACGATACATTTTTTGCATTCGCAAATTCCTGGTTAAAGTTTTTGTTCACAAGAGAAGAAACAAACGCTGTTTTCTTACCGGATGCATAGGTTATTGCTGCAAATGACAAAACAAGGCAGGCGGTGATGATACACTTTTTCATTACTGTAAGTTTTGTGGTTAATAAAATTTTATACTATCCGATATGCAGTGAAGAATAAAGTTTATCTCACAAATGTTAAAAAATGATACCGGATATTATTTTAAAAATATTAGCCTCCGTACACAACAAAGCCCCTTGAAAGGGGCTTCGCACATCCACTAATACTACAACTACTTATTTTCTGTTTTATAAACTGATGTACCTCCTTCCGAAGAAACCTGGAGGATAATTTTTTTAATATTCGTTTCCAATGAAACATAATAACTCAATCCATCTTCCGAACTGTTGAATTCAATTACTTCTGTTGCTTTGTAATCCTGGTATTTCTGGTGTATGGCCTGAAGAGCTGCAAGAGGAAGCCTGTCAAGAGTGATGACGCGGCTTACTGCTACGTAATTGCCATCTGTACTGTAAAAGGCATTCAGTTCCTGACCATTCCACTTAAAAATAGCTTCAAGAAAATTGCCTTTCGTTTTCCATTCCACATCCTGGGCATCTTTGAAGGCGGTCTTTAAATGACTAACTGCTTTTGAGTTTACACCAGGGGCTTTTGCAAATGCTCCGGTTGCAAGTGCTGCGAGCATGAATAATGCGATGAATAACTTTTTCATTTTAAAATTTTTTGGTTTATTGAGTTTTGTTTAGATTATGTACGATTGAGTACGGAGTAAAAGTAGATAACATACAAAACCAATTTATTGATTTGTGATAGTGTAAAGCACTTTACAATCACATTGGGACAAGCGGTAAAAGCATTTTTTAAAATCCGGTGAATAATCCCCTGGAATGCTTATGCAGCTTGTGTCGCAGAGGATTTCTTAAAAAAAACAAAAAAACCGTAAAATAAGGGTTAAAATACTGCTGTGGTTTATCGTACCTTAATTTACCTCCGCTCAATGGTATGCCTGATTTAATTTTATCGTTAGAAATCAACTATTATTGCCCATGAATTACCTGGCCCATGCTTATTTGTCTTTCGGAAACAAAGAGATACTTGCGGGCAATATGATCAGCGATTTCGTAAAAGGTAAAAAGAAATTTGATTATCCTCCCGGCATTCAAAAAGGCATCTATCTTCATCGTATGATTGATGTGTTTACCGATGCACATGCCGCTACCAAAGAAGCCAGGTTGATACTTAAACCTTCAGTGGGTTTATATGCGGGTGCTTTCGTGGATGTGATATATGATCATTTCCTGGCAACAGATAAAAAAGAATTTGCTGCTGATGCCCTAAAAAATTTTGCAGACCTTACATACAAAACCCTGCATGAATACATACATCTTCTCCCTGAAAAATTCAGTCAGATGCTGCCCTACATGAGCAGCCAGAACTGGTTATACAATTACAGCACACTATGGGGAACTGAAAAAAGTTTTGGCGGTGTATCCCGGCGTGCCTTGTATCTTAAAGGAGACCATGAGGCTTTTAAAACTTTTGAGCAGCATTATTATTTATTTCAGCAGTGCTACGACTTTTTTTTTCCTGACGTTAAACAATATGCTTTTACTCAATTCAAAGAATTGGAAAATAATTAGCTGTTATATTTGCGCCTTTCAAAGGGGTATTTCATTTCATCTGAATTAATCCGCCATCAATAAAAAAATAAATTCATTTATTTCAGGTTATTCAAAAAAATCTACAACGAAACATGAAGCTGCATAAAATTATTTTTATATCATTTCTTGCCATTGCAATCAATAGTTCGGCGCAATTAAGACCTACAGATCTCGATAAAAGCCCGATGGATATGAGTTACAGCCCGCAGAATTATCCTATCCTGAAAATGAACGGAAATGCGGTTTCAGAACCTTCCGCAAGAGTGATCTATAGTCGTCCGCAAAAGAGCGGCAGGCAAATATTTGGCAATATCGTAGCCTATGACCAGGTATGGAGGCTTGGCGCCAATGAAGCTACTGAAATTGAATTTTTCAGAAATGTAAGTATCAATGACAAAAAGGTTGCAAAAGGTCGTTATACTATGTATGCAATTTGCTCAGAAATAAAATGGACGGTTATATTCAATAATGAAAAAGACGTTTGGGGTTTGGCCTACAATTCGAAGAAAGATGTGCTGCGTGTGGATTTACCCGTGCAACATTCAGATGATATTGTGGAGGCATACACGATGTATTTTGAAGATACAAAAAGCGGCACAACTCTGAATATTTTATGGGATGATGTGAAAGTGAGTATGCCCATCACTTTTTAAATGATATTGAATCTTCCAAAAAAATAATCCGAAAAACTGCTTATTCTTGCCTGAACCATTCCCTAAATTTTTCCCGGCTTTCGTTTCTCTTTTAATAACTGAATTTAAAATGTCAGTAGTAAAATAAATTTTTCCGTTAATCTATTTCAGATTATTATCAGGCATGAAAAATACAAGATCATATATAGCTGCCGGTGTCATATTGATCGCAGTTATTATTTCAACTTTCCGCGCAGCGTCTAAAGCACATATAAATAATTCAGGTGACCCCAAGGCCTTTCTCATACCTGCACCGAAAATTTATTTTAATTCTTTTGTTGATTGTAATATGGCAGAAGCATGGATCGGTGACACTTTTCGCATTTTCCCGGGTAAGTATGGTGAAGATCCTTTATGGGGCTATGCCCGTGATCTGAAATTCGCCGATGGTAAAAACGCAGAGGAGGCGTTTACAAATAATGCGGATGCTTTTGAAGAACCGAAACTTCCTGAAAATGCTTTACCCGGAACCGACGGGTTACATGGGGCTGTTTGGTTTGAAACGATATACCAGGATGCAAAGGATAAAACAGACAAAACATTATTTGCGATTTATCACAATGAAAATTACCCTTCAACATTGCCTTACAATTCAGCTACAGGCAAAGGCTATATTGATGCTAACTGGCCACAGGGACTTACCGGTGCATCTGCACCGGCAGCAGTATGCAGGATAGGGGTTATGAAATCAATAGATGGCGGCAGGAGTTGGACAAATAAAGGAATTTTTATAGAAGATAATCAACTGAGAATGATTTTGAAACCCGAAAATACTTCAGTCACTTTTGCCGGAGGAGTTGGTGATCCCTCTGCTGTAGCCAATGGCGATTATCTCTATCTTTTTTATGGTGAATATGGGTACCCCGGCACTTATGATCCTGCTGTTTACAATGCATCTACAGAATGGAGCGGACAATGTATCAGTATTGCCCGTATCCTGTTAACCGATTTAGATAATCCTGCAGGTAAAGCAAAAAGATGGGATGGCAAAGGTTTTAATGTTCAGTATGATGGTATAGGTTCGCCCATTATTGCTTTGCAGATACCAATGTCTGCAGGTGGCGGACCGACATCGTCACCAAAAGGAAACTATCATTGGGGCCCTTCTGTTAGTTGGAATACATCGCTGAATGCATGGGTCATGTTAATGGCAAGAGCTGAAGGCCCTTCATGGCAAGGAAGCAACATCTTTATATCTTTCAACAAAAATGCAGATTTAGACCATGCAAATAATTCGCAGGAATGGACAACCCCGCAGTTGCTGATAAGCAGGCCAGGACATATTCTCTGGTATCCTTCATTGCAACCACTGAATTCAATACCTGATGCAGCGGAAAAAAATACCTGTTTAAAGTTGGGGCAAAAGGCAAGATTATTTTTTAAAGACCAGTACAATGGTAAGAGTGAGTATTTATCAGAATATATTGTGCAGTTTGAAAAATGACAGTCACTGTTTTCTTCTATCTTTTTTAAATGTCAGATAACCTTTTAAGTAATAGGGGCATTTTTCAAAATTATTCCTGTACTTCATCAGACTTTTATATAAATCTTCTTCCTGTCAAGCAGGTAAACAATCAACCAATAAAATATAATAAGGCATATAGAATATAATAACGAACCATTTTTTAAATTCTCCGATACAGGTTTACAGATATGTTCATAAAACCATCCAAACGGCGACACATATATTG
>JAHEZC010000200.1 GCA_023251275.1 Parafilimonas sp.
CTCATGCCTTTGCTCAGATCCTCTACTTTTTTATTCCACCAGGTTTGCATTTCCAGTCGCTCGAACCAGAATTTTATTTTTTCCATTGCTGCCGCTTTGCTTAGTCCCTTCAGCCGGGCAAGATATAAAGCCTGTTCCCCAATTTTCATTTTTTTATACAAGCCTCTTTCTTCCGGCATATACCCGATTTTTACCACATCATTTAATGGGTCAAATCTTTTTCCATCAAAAATAATTTCCCCTTCATCCGGGTAAAAAATACCCGTTATCATTCTGAGGAGTGTGGTTTTACCTGCGCCATTCGGCCCAAGTAAGCCAAAGATGCTTCCCTTTTCAAGATTGAAGCTAAGGCCATCAACAGCCTTTTGGGTGGCATAATATTTTTTCAGATCGTGCAGTTCCAGAAGCAGCATACTTCACGGGTTTTTAAAATTTATGATTAAATGTAACCTGCAAATTGATTTGGTGTCTTTAAAATCAATTATTTGTATAAAAAAAGCAAAGAATATTACATTAAATAGCTTTCTTATTTTTATTTAGTCATTAATTGTAAATAAAGACTAAGAATTTTATTATCAGCTTCGATGGTCAATAGCCGTGCCTTAATAGCTATTACTGCTGCGCAGCGGGGAAATCAAATTGGTTATTTCAGAATGGCAAATCATCCACTATTTCAGAACCGGCATTCGCATCAAACTCCTGATGAATTTCCGGCGGCGCTTCCTGTGTAAGCTTTATATGTTCCATTCTCCATGCGTCCAGGTTGGTAATATAATTTTCTTTCCCGTCTTTCGTCCACTTACTTCCCTTCAAATTGAAAAGCACTTTTACTTCGTCGCCGATATTAAACCTGTCGGGTATGGAAGTCCTGTCCTGCACACATTGAAATTTTATATAGTTGGTGATGAGGCGGCCATTAATTTCTTCGGATTTTTCTATGACGAATTCTCTTGTTTTAAAATTCTCAGTACGCTGTACTATATTATAAATGGCGATTAATTTTCCTGTTATTTCAAATGACATGATGAATTGTTTGAGGCACAAATGTAGATGAAAAGGCGTCGCATTCCGGTAAAGCATGTTTAAAAAAAGTTTTCTATGGTGTATATCTCTAATTTGCATTGATTTTTTTGTTGTATGAATCAGAAAATAAGCACTCCCCGGATTATACCTGCACGCACAGATGTTTATCTTGAAGGTCCCAAGCCCAGGTTTTACGAATTAGGCTTTGCATGGCGGGTGCTTATACAATTTTTAAAAGGCTTTCGTGAATTGCATTTTGTGGGGCCCTGCATTACTGTTTTTGGATCTGCAAGATTTAAAGACGACCATGATTATTACAAAGCTGCTTATGAATTTGGTAAACGTATCGCTGAAATGGGATTCACGACCATGACGGGTGGTGGCCCCGGCATTATGGAGGCCGCAAACAGGGGCGCTTTTGAAAACAACGGGTATTCAGTTGGTTGCAATATTGTGCTTCCTCATGAACAGCAGCCTAATCCCTATGTACATAAATCTATCAGTATAGATTTCTTTTTTGTGCGCAAAGTGCTGCTTGTAAAATATTCTTATTCCTTCATTATTATGCCGGGAGGATTTGGTACGATGGATGAATTTTTTGAAACGCTTACGCTTATTCAGACAAATGTGATCAATGATTTTCCAATAGTGCTTTTTGGCAAAGAATATTTTCAGCCATTAGTGGATTATATACAACAAATGGCTGAGCAGGGAACTATTTCTGCTGATGACTTAAAATTAGTATTACACACAAATGATATTGACGAAGCGATTATGCATATCAGCAAATATATTTCTCTCAACTATAAAGTAAAACCACGAAAAAAATTGTGGTGGCTGCTGGAGAAAAGATGAAATTGTTTTTTCTGTTTTGTAAAACCGGCATTCTTCTCATTGGAGTATCTGTGCAACATCCCGGCAGGTTCAACTGAAAAATTCAGAATCGGTATGTTGCACTCCTGATATTTTTTATAAAGTGAAAAAATCCGCTTAGATTAGTATGTTGACTGCTCTATTTTATTATTCAATATTTTTCCATGAAATCTTCCCTGAAGCGGATATTTTTTAAGACGCTGAAAATAACAGGCATCTTATCGGGAAGCATTTTATTGCTGATGTTTTTATTGCCTTACCTTTTCCCGGATTTCGTTGCAAAGAAAATAAAATCATGGGCGAATGATGCGATCACCACGGAACTTGATTTTTCAAAAGCAAGGTTGTCATTCTTTCATCATTTTCCATCACTTACTTTATCGCTTTACGATTTTACTTTGAAGGGATCAAAACCATTTGAGCAGGATACGCTTGTCGCTGCACATGAAATCGCTTTGGGCATTGATCTCTCCACCATTTTTTCAGACAAGATCAGCATCAACCAGATATTCGTTGATGAAGCAAAAATTCATGTTTCAGTAAATGAAAAAGGTGAATTTAATTATAATGTATATCATGCCGATACCACTGCCAAACACACAGACAGCAGCAGCGCCTCATTGAAAATAGAAAATATCGAGATCAAAAATACCAACATCGTCTATGATGATAAATCTGTTCCGATGCTGATCACAGCAAGTGGTTTCCACTATTCAGGTAAAGGAGATTTAAGTAAAGCGATATTTGATCTTTATACCAATATGCAGGTTGCTTCATTCAGTTTTGTATATGGCGGCCAATCTTATATTTCTGATAAAAAACTGAATGCAGAACTTATTACGAGGATCAATACCAGTTCACTTGAATTATTGTTTCAGAAAAATGATCTCAGGATCAACCAGCTTCCGCTGCAGTTCAACGGAAGATTTGATTTTCTAAAAAACGGTTATGACATGGATTTTAAACTGGAATCCAAAGCCACTGATCTGCATGATGTGTTCACCGCGCTTCCGCCTGAACTTGCCGGATGGCTAAGCAAAACTGAGTTGAAGGGCAATACGGAAATGTATGCAGCTTTAAAAGGTAAATACATAGAAGAAACGCAAACAATGCCCGACCTCAGTTTTACGATGAAGATAAGGAATGGTTTTATCTCGCATCAAAAGAGTCCTTCACCTGTAAAAAATCTTTTTCTCAATTTGGATGTCCAACTTCGTTCATTGAACACGGACAGTCTGCATGTAAATATTGATTCAATCTTCTTCAATATTGATCATGATTACTTCAGTTCCATACTCCGTATCACAGGTTTGAATAAGCCTTATATCGAAACAAAAATAAATTCAGAAATTGATCTGGGTAAATGGACAAAGGCATTCGGTATTGGTGGCTTTGACCTGAAAGGCATATACAGCCTGCATTTCAACGCGAATGGCAAATATGAAACAGGAATTCAACATACAGGAATCAGGAAGACTGAAACTGCTATTACAAGTATCCCTTCATTCAATCTGAAATCTTCCTTAACGAATGGCTATTTCAAATTCGCATCATTGCCGCAGGCATTGCAAAATATCAGCTTCAATATAAATGCTTACTGCCCTGATAATAAATTCGAACACGCAGTATTGTCTATCGAAAATATTAATGCTGACCTGATGAATAATTTTATCAAAGGATATTTCAGGTTAAGCGCTGCAAAAGATTACCCCATTGATGCAGTATTGCAAACTGCCTTTCATCTTTCAGACATCAAACAATTTTATCCCATTGATAATGACAGTATCAACGTGTCCGGTGATCTGAATATTGATATAAGCACAAAAGGAAAATATAATCCTTCCCAAAAATTATTTCCTCTTACCAAAGCTTTATTAAGCCTGAAGAACGGCTCTTTGCAAACAAAATATTATCCGCATCCCTTAGAAAAAATACAGGTTGAGGCAACTGTTATCAATACGGACGGTACGATGAAAAGTATGGATATAAAAATCAAACCTGTTTCATTTGAATTTGAAGGCCATCCATTCATGCTGCGCGCAGCATTAGAAAATTTTGATGACTTGAAATATGATATAACATCACGGGGAAAAATTGATGTGGGCAAAATATACAGCGTGTTTGCACTGAAAGGTTATGATGTGAAAGGATTTATACAAACAGATATTGCATTGCACGGCTCGCAGGCTGATGCCGCGGCAGGCAGGTATGAGAAGCTTGATAATAAAGGCACAATGGAATTAAGCAACATCGTATTTAGTCCAGAAATATTTCCATTGCCATTCATTATTTCCACCGGCTTATTTCGTTTTGAACAGGATAAAATGTGGTTCGATTCTTTTAAAGCACATTATGGAAAATCTGATATCACACTCAACGGGAATTTACTCAATGTCATTAATTATGCTTTGCAATCAAATCAAACATTAAAAGGAAATTTTGATCTCAAAAGCAATTACATACTTGCAGATGAATTTATGGCTTTTGCCGGCAATGCAAATACTTCAGCTTCCGCTAAAGCAAATACCTCTGCCGGAGTTATTATTGTGCCGGACAATCTTTCGCTTACATTCAATGCTGCAGCATCAAATGTTTCATTGAGTGGCTTGGGAATAAAAGATTTCAAAGGACAGATGGTGATTGACAGCAGTAAAATAAAATTGAATCAAACAGGATTCAATCTTATCGGCACAAGTGTAAACATGGATGCTTCTTATACGAGTTTGTCCCCGCGCAGAGCTTATTTTGATTATCACATCAGCGCAAAAAATTTTGATATAAAACGAGCATATAATGAAATAAAAATCTTTCACGATTTGGCGACTTCCGCTTCCAAAGCTGAAGGCATTGTTTCACTTGATTATTCATTAAGCGGCAAGCTTGACGAAAACATGTATCCTGTTTATCCTTCCTTAAAAGGTGGCGGTGTGCTGTCACTCGAAAAGGTGAAAATTATGGGACTGAAACTTTTCAGTGCGGTAAGCAAAGCCACCAGCAGGGACAGCCTGAATAATCCCAATCTTTCCAAAGTAAATATCAGGTCTTCTATTGCAAATAATATCATCACAATTGAACGCACAAAAATGCGTGTGTTTGGCTTCAGACCAAGGTTTGAGGGACAAGTGAGCTTTGATGGTGATTTGCATCTGTCGGGGCGCCTTGGCTTGCCGCCGTTTGGTATTTTCGGAATTCCTTTTACTGTCACGGGCACACAGGAGAAACCTATAGTGAAATTGAAAAGAGACAAAGCAGGAAACGCTTTGCAGGAAAAAGAAGATAAGGAAGAAGATGATCAGCAGTAATGCAATGATTATACAGTAGTGTATTATTTGAACCACAATAGGACATAGAACACAATAGAACAAAACACATAGCTATGTGAAAGCTTATGTAACTATGTTCCTGATGCGGTCAAATTTTAATGAGCCTCTCTTGAAACGAAAATTAGAGATACCCAAAATGGATTATTTTTATTTCTTTATGATCAAATTATGACAACGAATATTAACACAATCATTTTTGATTTAGGCGGAGTGCTTATTGACTGGAATCCGCGGTATGTGTACAGGACAATTTTTGATAGCGAAGAAAAGATCAGTTGGTTCTTCGAAAATATCTGCACACACGACTGGAATGAAATGCAGGATGCAGGCTATCCTTTACAACTTGCAACAGAGGAACTTGTCGCCAAACATCCCGAATGGGAAAATGAGATACGGGCTTATTATGGCCGATGGGTCGAAATGCTTGGCGGGCCGATTCTTGAATCAGTGGAAATTTTCCGGCAGTTAAAACAAAAAAACAACATGCAGTTTTATGCGCTTACCAACTGGAGCGCAGAGACTTTTGCGGTTGCACTGGAGCTGTATGATTTTCTGCACTGGTTCGATGGACGTTTGGTAAGC
>JAHEZC010000201.1 GCA_023251275.1 Parafilimonas sp.
AAACAACCGCTTTGTAATTCGGCGTATAATTTTCCTGCTTCAGAATTGCGAGAAGATCTTTCTCTAATGATACAACCGGAGATTCTATAATACGGCCAATTTCCCTTTTCTTATTATAGACGACAAATGTCGGTACGCGAAAGATATTTTTACCGGCTTCTTCATGTTGCGGGCTTTGCTTATATTTTTTGACAGAATTATCAACAAAAATCAGTTGAATATCTGCAGTATCGAAATTGACGGATTGCAATACTTTCAGCATGCGAGGCACTTCTCTCTTACTGTCCCCGCACCAACTGCCAAGAAAAATTTCAATGGTCTTATTCTGAAGCAACAGCTTTATCATTTCTGCTGATGATGTATCAATTTTATATTCATTGTACGATTTATCGAACCATTCTTTATATGGATTGGATTGCAGGGAAGATATGGAACAATGACCGGCAAGAATAACTTTTCCCTGGTCATTTTGTAATTCAACATTTGTAACAGGAGTATTTGACGGCACAGCAAAATGATTACAACCTATTGCTGTAATACATATTGCTGCCATCATGTATATATTTTTCATGATAACAGGAATTTTAAATTGAAGAAAATAATAACGTTCTGCGTCTCTGGCAGGCGAACAAAATAATACTATGAAATCAGGAACAGGGAGGATGAAAAATACTCTTCAGAAAAACAGGGGAATAAAAAAATTGCAGGTAAACCGAAATACAATTCATCCTGTAAAACAAAGCAGTATGATAAAATTGATTTTCTCTAATTATGTACATCCAGTCTGTTTGTTGTATAATTTGTTTTTGCTTATCCGGAAGTGAATTTTGCTGGTTGTTGAGAGGGAAATTGGTGAGCATACATTCACATTGCAGTTTATCGTTCACATTGGTTGCATTTATCCTGCATTCGGCATAAGCCAGCCATCTTGCTGCATTCGGTGCGCAAAGAGAACCTGCCAATATGATCACCAATAATTTTTTCAGAAATATTTTTTATGGTAAGTTATATAATTCCTTCAATTCAAAACAAATTCTTTCTATTGATTCTTTTATATGTGTATATCTGAAACCTGGAAAATATTGTAAAAATTTACTATTGTCGAAAGATACTTTTGCTAATGCGGCACGTGCCGTTTCTTTTGTAACCAAAGGCTGCACTCCTGTGAATATTGATTTCAGCGCTTCAAGCCTCCACACTGCTTTGGCAATAAATGGAGTAACTTTTCTGTAAGGTGGATTTTTCCCAAAGCTCTTCGCTATTTCTATAAATACTTCCTTAAAAGTCAGGTTATCAGCACTAAGTATAAAACGCTGTGCATGAACATCGCTTTCCATAAGTAAGATCATTGCACTTACTACATCATGCACATCTGCAAAACCCATGACACCTTCCGTGTACCAGGGAAATTCATGATACACGTTTTTAAAAATAGCGGAGGAACCTTTATGCCAATCAGCAGTTCCAAGAATAATAGAGGGGCTTACTATTACAGATTCTAATCCTTCCCCGATGCCCCGCCATATTTCCATTTCCGCAAAATGTTTGCTTTTGCCATATTCGCTCTGGTTTGTTTTTTCACTCCATTCCATGGTTTCATTTACAAGTGTGTCATTACTGTGGCTTCTTCCAATCGCAGATACGGAACTTACATGCAGCAATTTTTTTACCCGGGCATTCAAACAGGCATTCACTACATTGGCTGTGCCTTCAATATTTATATGATGTAATAATCTTTTCTGGTTCGCTTGATAAGCAACCAAAGCGGCGCAATGATATACCTTATCTGCATTTTGCATTGCCTCTTCAAGTGAAGTCATATCCAGTATATCGCCTTTTATCCATTTAACTCCATCCAAATTTTTTTTTGGCGGTGTTGCGTGGTATAGTGCCTTTACTTTTTTCCCATGCCTGTGAAGTTCATTGATTAAATGACCCCCCACCAAACCCGTAGCTCCTGTTACAAGAATAACAGCCTCGTCTTCTGAATGAGTAAATGCAATATCTTTTTGACTTGAGCCCATCTTTGTTGTTACTGTCAGAATTTGTGTTTAATATTTATAAAATCCTTTTCCTGTTTTTCTTCCAAATTCTCCGTTCATTATTTTTTCTTTCTGGATTGCTGACGGAACCAATCTTTCAGGTTTTCCTGATGACTCCCACAGCATATTGCTTACTGAATAATTGATATCCATTCCAATCAGATCTATTAACCTGAATGGTCCTATTTTAAAACCGCTTGCTTCCATAATCGAATCAATATTTTCGACATCTGTAAATCCCGTTTCGAGAATCTTCATGGCTTCAAGATAATATTGCCGGGCCACACGGTTTACAATAAAGCCGGGCTGGTCTTTACATACCACCGGTAATTTATGCATTTGTTTTACCACAGAAATAACAGTATCAATAACACCCTCATCTGTCTGTGCACCACGAACTATTTCCACGAGCTTCATTGCAGGGGCAGGATTAAAAAAATGCATGCCCAATACTCTGAAGGGATATTTAACAGCAGATGCAATATCAGTCACTGAAAGGGAAGATGTGTTTGTGGCGAAAATAGTATTGTCATTGTTTATATCTGATAACTGTGAAAAAAGATCAATCTTAGCTGCTTTATTTTCAATGATGGCATCTATGATTAAATCTGCACTGCAATCTATGATATGGCTGGTAAAATGAATGCGACCCATCGTCGCTTCTTTTTCATGTTCATTTATCTTTTTCTTTTCTGCTGATTTTTGTAAACTATTGCGGATTGCGATTTTGGCTTTCAGCAGTGAGCGTTCATTCACATCGAAAAGAATAACAGTGTAAGCTGATTGCGCTGCAACCTGTGCAATGCCGCTGCCCATCGTACCGGCGCCGCAAACACATATAGTGCTAATTATAAACAGGGAAAATACTTTTTGCAAACATACACCGTTCATAAGATACTTACATCTTATCCACTTTGAACAATACTGTTGTGAAGCTATTGTACTTGATGATTAACTTTACAATATGCGGCAGTTAGAAATATTTGCTATGATGGAAAAAAAAGTGCCTGATGAAGAAAAGCAGGAACAAATGATTTTGCCGGATGAAACAATGATACTCTCTGAAGATAATATTGAAATAAATTTTGATCCTGAGTCAACTAAAGATATAAGTGAACAAGTTTCAGCTTTACCACAAAAACCTGCCAAAAAGAAACCCGCAGGTTTTGATGAATCAATCACCTTACATAAACGTGGCAGAAAATCATATAAAGAAATTGATGCTGAACTTGTATATGTGGAGGTGCCCGATGAAGCAATATTATTTCAAAAACAATATTACTCTATAAGCGAAGTGGCAGGCTGGTTTCATGTTAATACTTCCCTCCTGCGATTTTGGGAAACAGAATTTGATATTTTAAAACCACGCAAGAACCGGAAGGGAGACAGACTGTTTCGTCCGGAAGATGTAAAGAATCTGTGCCTGATATATTACTTATTGCGGCAGCGAAAATTTTCAATTGAAGGCGCAAAGTGCTACCTGAAAGAGAACAAAAATAAAGCCGGCCAGAATATGGAACTCATGCAATCTTTATTAAAACTGAAATCATTTCTTTTGGAGCTGAAAGCCAATTTAGGCACTTGAAAAATTATGATTATAAAAGCAGCACCCAATTTATTCTATCGGTAGTAAGGACTTATCATCATATAAACAACCGGGCCTGTAACAGCAACATAAAACCACAATGGCCAGGTATAATGCGCAAGTTTTTTGTGCAAAGGAAATTCTGCAATCAAAGAACGATAGGCGGTAAATAAAATAAAAGGAAGAATAACGGCAGCTAAGAAAATATGAGTAAGAAGTATGGCAAGGTATAAAACTCTACTGTTTCCGGCTTGCGCAAGTTCATCAATGCTTACAATCCCATCATGGTTAATATCGCCGAATTTTGCTTCTCCTGCAAGCAAATGATGCGTAATATAAGAAAGAAGAAAAATGACTGAAAGCGCAAGGGCAGTGAGCATGATTCTCTTATGGAGAAGATATTTTTTATTTTTTACTGCAACCAGCGCAGCCAACAACAGCAGTGCAATAATTGAATTGATTACTGCATTCAGCTTTGCAAAAATGTGCACATCAAAATCCGGTTTTACATTCAGCTTGAATTGTCCCAATAATACAACCGCAGTAAATACTGTGACTGAGAAAATTCCGATAAGCCATTTCGCTTTACTGTCATTCTTCGCCAGGCTTGCCCTTAACATTATCACTATTAAGTTGTTTATTTTTCTTTTTAAAAATTATACGCATTACTACCAGGACTATCAATAACGAAGCAACAAAAAAAATTGCCATTGATGCAGGATTAAATGGCAACTGAGCCGGGCCCGGCTCCTTTTCCATCATAAGTAAACCGATATCATGAGCGAGGTTGGAAAGTGAGGCAGAATCTAATCCATCATAATAACTCTGCAATCCCCGCATTCCTCTTACAACATGTTCTTTATCGAGGAGTACAAATTTTTGTGTATGTATGAAAGCCGTATCCACACCTTCCCCATCAACAAGGCCTAACTTAAATTCATTAAGTGCAAGATCATAGATTTCTTTTTTTGAACCGGTAAGTAACCACCAGTTATCATGATTTACACCGAAATTGTCCGCATATTTTTTCAGCGCTGCAACAGAATCTCTCTCCGGATCAACAGAAAAAGAAAGAAACTGCACAATTGATGTATCAATCTTACTCCTGCCATCACCTCCTTTCAAAAAGCTCTGTTGCAGTTTTACCATATTCTTTGTCAGGTAAGGGCAAATGGATGGACAATGGGTGAAAAAGAAATCTGCTACAATCACTTTGCCCTTTATATCGGCAAGATGCACCGTGTCTCCAAGCTGGTTAATCAATGTAAAATCACTGGTACAATGCCATATAGTATCAGTCTCCAGTTTGCCTTTATCAATTTTTGCAGCGACACTATCCCAGTAAAATCTGCGGGGCATTAACATTGCTTTTTCCGCTGCTGTTTTCACAAGCAAATAACTGATCAGCGGAATTAATATCGCAATACAAAGGGCCAGTAATGCATTCCTGCTCATAATTGGTGATTGACAAAAAAAATCCCGCAAACGAGGCGGGATGACTGGAAATTTTTATGCTGAATTACTGCCTTACTCATTATTCCCCAGAACCCGGCTTCTTTGTTTCTTCTTTTACGCCTTCTTTCTTTTCTGCTTTTTCTGTGCTGCGTTCTTTATAATACGGGTTATATTCATTTTTCAGGTTCTTGTACGAGTTGCCATCCGAAAGAAATGCTATAATAAACCAGACAAATAAAAGCAATGGAACAATCACCGTCATAATCAGGTTTCTTATTTCATGTTTCAGATGCATAAAATATCCTACTATATAAAACGCTTTAGCCAGCATCAGTATTACGATTACTCCTTTGATAAAATGTTTTTTCAGGCCATCTTCCATGCCGATCATCCAATAGCCTAACCCTAATTCCACAAGGGTTAATACAGTGAGTATTATAGTTACTCTGAATATCTCTTTTTTGCCTCCGCCGGCATGATGCTCTTCGTGATGTAAAACTGCCGTTGATGTATGTTCCATTCAGGTTGGTTTATCTTGTTACAAAAAAATCAGATCAGGTAGAAACAGGTAAATACGAATACCCAAACAAGATCTACAAAGTGCCAGTACAGTCCTGCTTTTTCTACCATCAGGTAATGGCCACGTTTGTCAAATACACCTCTGAGTACCATAATTAGAATAATGATATTAATGATTACTCCGGAA
>JAHEZC010000202.1:0-2932 GCA_023251275.1 Parafilimonas sp.
CAAGGGAATATCATTAGAAACAAGATCATTATTTGCTCCGGTAAAACCCACATGCAGGGGAAGAATAGCAATGCCTGTTATATCATCCTGCACCATTTTATTTGTATAGGCTCTTAACCAGTAATAACCTTGCTTTAAACTATCACTCAGTGAAATACTTCCATCGGTTTTTCTTTCGGATGCAGGCAGAAGCAATTGAGCAATCAAACTATCCTTGTCATCAACGAGGTCAACAAATAGAATTTTTGTTTGGAAACTGAGCCGGTTCCCCGGTGAATTTACAAGCCATGCTTTAAACCAGACAGTTTCTCCCGCAGCATATATCTTTCTGTCTGCCTGAAGAAATATTTTATGTTGTTCCTTTTCCCGTATATTTTTTATGACATCAGCGGCTATGCTGTTTATATCGGAAGTTTGCCCATTTTGTCCAAAAGAAAAAAAAGATAAAAAAATAAGCACAATAAGGCAAAAAGTTTTTGCAAATGACATACGCATGGTGATTTTATAGTTTGTGATTTTTAAAATGAAATTCTGGAGGAAGAAAATTAAAATAAATCAGCATTCGCTTTTTTCACTTCATACACAGCGCTGAACAAATAGACATTTTTTGTTGCCACTTCGCTGCACTTATAGCGTTTACGCAGCTTTTTTCCTTTTTGAAAAACTCTTCCATCTCTTGTTTTGAAAAAGGCTCCTTCCATTAATTCCTCTAACAAAAAGGTACCGGTGATTCTTGCATCATACTTCTTTATTATGCGGGTAAGTTCTTCTTCTGCACAACTGCTGGCAGCAGGTTTATACATTGATTTCAATAATTCTTTTTCAATATCAGGGGGGAAAATTTTTTGTGCAACAAAGGCAGATAAAAGCATACTGTATAACTGTTGCCATTCCTTACCATGTGCCATTACCCTGTGTCCGAACTTTTCATAAGTGAGCAAATGCGCCAGTTCATGAAGCAATGTAATCAGAAACGCATATTTATTAAGATTGCCGTTAACAGAGATTCGGTGACTTTTGCCCTTAACTGAATTACGATAATCACCCAGAACAGTTTTTCTTGCCTTCGTTACAGTAAGGTGTACTTTGTAGCAGTGAAGGTAGTGAGCCACTTTTTCATAAGTGTCTTCAGGCAAATAACCCTTCAATGTTTGCATAGGATATTCAACTATCGCCATCTTTTTTCCTGTTCAATCTTAATGCTCCCCGCACTTCAATAATTGTATAAATGACGTATAAACCCATTGCTGCTAAAACAGCATAAAAACTTTTGTTTTCACCTGCCGCAGATAAATAAATAATGACTGCGGCAGCTATCACAATGAGCTTAATAAAAACAGCAGCAGACACACTCCTGACGAATACATTGGGATTAGGGTTATTCATTGATCTTATCAACAGGTATATGCTCATTACAGCAAGTAAAAATAAAATGGCATTCGCACCGATCAATACAAAATGATCAATCCCTTTTGCATCGAGCCAGTCTTTGACCGAAAAACATCCAACATTGATGATGATAAAAAAGATAAATAGAGGTATAAATATTTTTTTTTTCTTCCGGTCATTCATGCCTATTTCTTTGAAGTGTCTTTAATTGCTTTTATTAATATTCCAATAATTACAATTAAAGGCAATAACCATACGAATAAAGGAAAGCCAGGCTCTATCCAATCATCAAGTTTGATACCTCCGAATACAGCTATGCCGAGACCCGCCGCCACCTGTGCAGCAAATCCGGCATATTGAAAAAGTAAGCGATTATTCTCCGGCCGCTGTTTTTCTTTCATTGGTTTCCTTCCGCATACTCACAACACTAGAGGAAATCGTTGCATTCATAGAACATTTTCCATTAAAAACAACACTGGGCTCCATAGACATCTTAGTGGTAAGCACTTCACCATTTATGTTGGCGTGCTGTCTCAGTGTGAGCAACTCTTTGATGGTAAGATTGCCTGTAATTTTTCCGGTAATATCTGCGTGCACAGCTTCGATATTTCCTTCTACAGAACCACTTTCACCTACAACCACTTTTGAAGTGGAGTTAATGTTACCAACCACTTTCCCGTCAATGCGTATATCATTTTCTGTGGTTAAATCCCCCTTGATCAGCATTCCGGGCCCAATGATGCTGGTTTTGCCCGAAGAAGATGACGAGGACGTTGAAGGCGGAACGATAATGTCATCGTTTTTTTTTGATAAAGTCAACATAGAGATCTGGTTTTTTGTTTATGATCAATTAATCGTTAGAAATTTCAGTTTTTGGTATTTTAATAGATGTTGTATCCCGCTCCTGAGTCGTTTTACCGGTCAATGCTTTCTTTATGCTGTTTAAGTATTGGTCTTTATACAATATGGCTTGTTCGAGTGAATCCGTTCTCATCTTTAATACCTGAAGCTCCGTTCTGCTTTGCCTGTTTCCATATCCGGGAATATAATATTTCAGGGGTGTTAATACAAGGAGGGCAACTGTTAAGCTGACTAAGAGAACAAATATAGTGCTTAATCCAATATAGACACTCATTCTTGAAAGTTTAAAAGTAATTACTTCCTCATAAGTATCATCGTTCATCACTACCAGCCTGTAGCGGTTCTGAATGCGCTTCAATGTGGTACCTGTATCTATTTTTGACATAATCCATTTAATTCACAATAAAGATAGCACTTACAAAGTAGTTTATGACAAATAAAAATAACCGTACTTTTAAAAAATATTTTACTCGTTTTACAGTTATTAATTTGAACATTTGCTGAATGAGAAGTGCAGTTTTACAATCTTGTTTTAGTCTGGTATTATTGGTTTCTTTTCTAAAGGCTTATCCCCAGCCCGGCTCAACTGTAGAATTAAAAAAACTTGAAAAATATGAAAACCGAGTCCTGGGCTCCGAAAAAAGCGGTGTAACAAACTTTTCATTTCCAAAACACATTTATC
>JAHEZC010000202.1:2983-5777 GCA_023251275.1 Parafilimonas sp.
TACAATTATTATTTCAATGCAAATAACCGGCTGAATGATATTATAGACCGTGCCAAACAATCTTTTAAAGAAGATTACACCAAATTACTTCCCTTTTATAATTACAGCCTGGCTGTTACTGCAACCGATGGCGACCTGGACTCAATTATTTATAAATGTAATGCTGGAATACTGCTGCATGACCTGAGAAATGACTGGATAGATAACCTGTATATGCTGCTTGGGAAAACTTATTATTACAGGAAAGATTTTGATTCTGCAGCCCTGGTATTCAAATATATTAATTATGCTTATGCCCAAAAAGACAAAGATCACTATGATATTCCCATCGGAAGCAATGAAAGCAACAATAACGGTGTATTCACTATTGCTACAAAAGAAAACAGGAGTTTTTTGAAAAAAATGACTTCGGTTCCGCCTTCGAGGAATGAAGCGCTTTTATGGGAGGCAAAGAATTATATTGATGCGGGGGAGCTTTATCATGCATCGGGTATTCTTGAAATTTTACGCAGTGACCCGAATTTTCCCGGACGCCTGCAGACAGATCTTCATGAAGCTCTTGCGTACTGGTGCTATAAACAGCAGTTTTACGACAGTGCTGCCTTACATTTAAGCATGGCTTTGGAGAATGCTGACAATAAACTTGAAAAAGCGAGATGGGAATTTCTGATTGCGCAGATGTATCAGATTGCTGGCATGAATGAACAAGCTGCCACTTTTTACAGTAAAAGTGCAACCCATACGACCGACCCCATCATGGAAGTTTACGCAAATCTCAGCAGCATTACCACTTTTTCAGGAGATACAATTAACATGATGCAACAGAAACTTAATAACCTGTTGAAAATGGCGCGACGGGATAAATATGTAAGCAACAGGGATATTATTTATTATGCCATTTCCCAGGTTGAACTGGAGATGAATAACCGCAAAGAAGCGGAGAAAATGCTCCAGAAAAGTGTTTTGTTCAGCGTGAATAACCCGGAACAAAAAAGCAAATCATTTCTGTTATTGGCGGATATGAATTATGATGACGGCCAATACCGGCAAAGCAAAAATTTTTACGACAGCATAGAAGTAAATTTTCTCGAAACGGATGATCAAAAACGGGTAAATGAACGTCTGCCTGCGCTCACGATCATTTCAGGCAATTTTGCAATTATTCATACTGAAGACAGCCTGCAGCTTGTAGCAAAGATGCCGGAAGCAGAAAGAGACGCTTTGATAAAGAAAACAGTTAAACAACTACGCAAGGCGGAGGGATTAAAAGAAGATGATAACAGCAGCCTTAGTCTGAACCCTGCTATAAACCGCCAGCTTCAAACCGATCTGTTGACCTCAAAAGCTAAAGGCTCCGATTGGTATTTCAATAACCTCTCACTCAAAACGACCGGGGCAAATGCCTTTAAGGCTGCATGGGGCAGAAGACCGAATGTGGATGATTGGCGAAGACAAGCTGCTATAAACGATGCTGCTGCTAAAGGGAACGGGCAAGACATTAATTCCACTATACAAAATCTCAATGATGCAAATGATAAGAACAATAATTCAGGCCAGCCTTCAGAAATATCTTTCGATGCACTTTTGAAAAATCTGCCGCTTACGGAAAAACAATTGAAAGCTTCCAATGAAAAAATCAGCGACGCTTATTTCAGCAACGGCCAAACATTCCAAAACAAGCTCGAAGATTATTCATCCGCCATTTATGCCTATGATACTTTAAATATAAGATTTCCCGACAATACACATATTGATGAAGCATTATTCAACATGGTTTACTGTTATACCAAATCAGGAAAAAAATTCTCCGCAGACTCGGCCCGCACAGTCTTAAATAAAAAATTCAAAGACAGCAAATGGGATAGTTTAATCAGGAATCCATCTCTGAATACCGGTGCGGGTACAAATATTGTTACCAAAAAATATGAAGCAATTTATAATCTTTTTATTGAAGGAAAATTTGAAGAAGCTAAATCTGCAAAAGCCAATGCAGACAGCATTTATAGCAACACTTACTGGACACCGCAACTTATTTTTATCGAATCGATTTATTATGTCTCAAAAAAAGAAGACAGCATTGCCATCAGGAAACTCAATGAACTTGCAGGTTTATATCCTTCCTCCCCTATGACGGAAAGAGCAAAGACGATGATAGACGTTCTTAACCGAAGAAAAGAAATTGAAAATTATTTAACCGCATTACAAATCAGCCGTTACAAAGATGATGAACCGGCGCCGGTTGTAAATCTAAATCCTGTTGAAGCCAGCGTTAACAAAAAAACAATTAAAAGAGATTCGGTTGTTTCAAACCCCCTTACCCAGGCAGCGAATGCAAAAGTAGATACGGCAAAAGCAAAATTGCTTACCGTAAAAAAGTATGTGTTCAATGCTGGCGAACCGCAGTTTGTAGTCATATTACTTGATAAAGTTGACCCGGTATATGCCAATGAAGCACGCAATGCATTCAGCCGATATAATTCTTCCAACTTTTACAACCAGAAACTGAATGTCAGTTCGGCAAAGCTTGACGATCAATACAATTTAGTGCTGATTGGCCCATTCAGCGATGCGGTTGGAGCATTAAATTATATGGACAAAACAAAGCCCGTTGCAAACAGCCGGATCTTGCCCTGGCTTAAAGCAGAAAAATTCAGTTATACAATTATAAGCCAGGCAAATCTTGATCTGCTTACAGAAACGAAAGATCTGGAGGGGTATTCAAAATTGCTGCAGCAGGCCATGCCGGGTAAGTTTTGAAAGTCGGCGTGCACCATAGTTTTTTTAAACAAAAAAG
>JAHEZC010000203.1 GCA_023251275.1 Parafilimonas sp.
CAGACGACAGGCAATTGAATTACAAACTCACTTCCCTCACCTTCTTTACTTTCCACTTTTATTTCCCCTCCATGCGCTTTGATAATATCATAGCTCAAACTCAATCCCAATCCTGTTCCCTGTCCTGTGGGTTTGGTAGTAAAGAATGGTTGAAAGATTTTATCTGCAATTTTCTGAGGAACACCGGTGCCGTTATCTTTTACACTAATCGAAATTTTATCACCCAACTTTTTTGTACTCACCGAAACTGTTGGTTCATAATTTTCTGATTGTTGTTTTTTCTTTTCATTCACCGTATAAAACGCATTATTGATCAAATTCAAAATCACCCTTCCGATATCCTGTGGAACGATATTTATTTTTTCAATTGTGTTATCAAAATCTGTTTTCATTTCGGCATTGAAATCTTTTTCTTTTGCACGAAGTCCGTGGTAACTTAATCGCAAATATTCATTGCACAAAGCATTGATATCTGTTGGTTCTTTTTGCCCTGTACTTTTTTGTGAATGTTGCAGCATGCCTTTTACAATATCACCTGCACGTTTGCCATGATGGTTTATTTTTTCTTCATTGTCTATCACATCATTTGCAATGGCTTTTGCATCATCTAAATTACCCTGGTCCATTTCATCTTTCATTTCAACAAGCAATTCTTTATTCACTTCTGAAAAATTATTCACGAAGTTTAAAGGGTTTTGAATCTCGTGTGCAATGCCTGCGGTAAGCTCTCCAAGCGAAGCCATTTTTTCGGATTGTATTAATTGAGCTTGGGTGGATTTTAGTTCGTCAAGGGATCGCTTTAAAGCGGCAGTCCGTTCACTGACTTGCTTTTCAAGTGTTTCATTTTGCAATGTAAGTATTTGCTGTTTTTCTTTTTCCTGAATTATTGTTTTTTGGGAAAGGGTTTCTACTTCTTTAACCCTTTGCTGTAGTGAAAAACCTGTTCTTGCAAATTCCCCGGACACAAATAATGACAATCCGATAGAAGGTGTGATAAAAGCAATGGCAGTGAACAAATCGGATAATTGCCGGTTACCTGCTATAATCAGGAATATACCGCAAATAATAATGATGAAAAAAAGAATGCCCGTTATTACAAGAATCCATGCTCCTTGTCTGCCATTTCTTGAAGCCTTTATGTTTAAGCGTAAAAAATCGAGGACAGCTAGAGGAAAATAAAAATTGGAAAACAAATACCCCCAACTATTAATAAATAAAAGAGCTGGCACTATCAACAAACCATACAAGAGCAGCCCATAGTAAATCCATGACTTTTTTTGTTTATGAAGAATATAAGTTCCATTCAGCATAAACATTGCACCAGAAATATAAAAAATATTAACTACCAACAGCAGTGTATTTGAGAATGTAACAGTGACAGAGGTTCTCAACGCAATATTGTATATCAGCATCCCGAAAAACATACACAGGCAAAAAATGCCAAAATTCAGGTACTCTCTTTGTAACCGAAAAGCGAGGAAAAGGAAAAACAACAGCAAACCCAGGGGTAAATAAATCGAAAGTTGTATTGCTCTTCGATTCTGATAACCGCCTTGCACGTTAATATAATCGATAAAAGCCCGGTTAACGTCTTTCAGTACCACTTCCATAGAAGGGTGCCCAGTATTTATGTATCGGTTTTGAGGATTAAGAGAATACCTGATTGCCAGGGTTTGTATGGAATGATCCCCCAGCTTTAAACTAAATGGCCTATTGAAAAATAAACAGGTTTGTTCTTCATTATAGTTTACACTAACCTTTCCAAAACGATAAATTAGCTTGCCATCCAGGTATATTTCTGCGGCCCCTCCAAAAGTTAAAACAATGGCAATGGTTTTGCTTTGCAATGAAGAATCGACTTGTAAACTGAGCCTTAGCCAAGCCATCCCGATTTTTTTTATTTCTGGCAAACGATATAAGGGAAGTAATGGGTTTACAGATTGCCATGCCTTATCATTATATTCCGGATTTGCCCAATTTAAGCTATCCCCTGCATGAAACTTCCAGCCTTTATCCAGCAATACTCCTTCTGCTGGCAAACTATCCAGATGAAAAAGTTTCACAGCCGTATCCTGCGAGAAGATTTTCCCGACTAATAAAAAAAGAAACACGCAAGAGCTAAAGAATATTTTCATTTACTTTTAATTTTCTTAGCAAGGCAACAAAATAATAAACTCCGCACCATTTCCTTCTTTTGATTCTACTTTCAATTCACCACCATGTGATTTGATAATATCATAAGCCAATGATAATCCCAACCCTGTTCCTTGTCTTGTTGGTTTTGTAGTAAAGAATGGCTGAAAGATTTTATGTATTGCTTTCAAAGCTATATGTTTTCAACCTCCATCCATGGCACAATACCCATTCTTTCGTTTATTGTTTCATTAAGGGCTCCGCCATATATTAAAACAGAATGGCCGAACGGTTGGTTTTTTTGCCAGAACCGCAAGCCGTGCAGCATCGCATTGTTAACTCTTACTGCTGATTTTATTTCAATAGCCAGGGGCTCGCCTTCCCGTTCTGTAATCAAGTCCACTTCGTTACCAATATTGTCTCTGAAATAATACATGCCTTCATTTTCTCCGGCATTAAATCTGTTTTTTTTAATTTCTGAAATCATCCAGTTTTCAAATAGGGAACCATAAGTCCGGTGTTTCTTCAGAGCCGATAGGCTTTTCACACCCAACAGGTGGCAAAGCAGGCCGGTATCGTAAAAATACAGCTTGGGGCTTTTCACAATCCGTTTGCTTAAATTGTTATGCCAGGGCTGCAGGAGGTAAATGATATAGCTGTTTTCCAGCAGACCCAACCAGGCTAAAATCGTTTTTGTATCTACACCGGTTTGCCCTGCAAGCCTATCGCGGTTAAGGATTTGTCCCGCATAATGGGCACATAAATACACGAAACGTGTAAATACTGCAAGATTGGAAATATTCCGCAGCAACCTTACATCCCGCTGCACATAAGTTTGCACATAACTTTTCATCCATGTATCGGGCATGAGCTTTTCATTCCATATTTCGGGATAACCACCGGTAAGTATATGCTTATCTATATTATTCTCATCGAGTTTTGCCTGTACCAATTCTGCATAGCTGAATGGCAGTAGTGTAAGATAGGCGGCCCTGCCGGCCAACGATTGAGATATTTGTTCCTGTAACAAAAAATTATTGGAGCCTGTGAGTATGTATTGCCCACGGGTGCGGTTATTGTCTAGTATTTCCTGAAGGTAGCGGAAAATATGAGGTACTCTCTGCACTTCATCGAAAACTGCCCCGCTCTTATATTGCTGCAAAAACAGGTGCGGGTTTTGTTCAGCTTCATGCTGAACAGAAGGATCCTCAAAATTGACATAAGGTTTGCTTTTCGACAGTTGCCGCGCAAGCGTGGTTTTGCCGCTTTGCCGTGGACCTGTAATACACAAAGCCCTGAATTGAGTAAGGGCATGCCTGGCTTGCGGAAGGATAAGGCGGGGAATCATTCAATTCCATTTTTGTAAAAATATGTAAAATATGGAATTCAATTCCATATTTGTATAAAAATACAAATCCGGAATTTAGAGATAGTGCTGTGCAATCTGAATTACACCAAAGATAAAAAGATAATAAATTCACTTCCTTCACCTTCCTTTGTCTTCACCTTTATTTCACCACCATGCGCTTTTACAATATCATAACTCAGCGATAATCCTAATCCTGTTCCCTGACCTGTAGGTTTGGTAGTAAATAATGCTACATATCTTATCAAATATTTTTAAGAATGCAAAGGGAAATAGCGAGAGGTACTTTCAATTTAAATCTTCCACAAAATACATATCAATCTCTCCTTTATTCTTTGCCTGTATTTTTCCCCTGTATGTACAATCAAATTTATCCTTTACAAATTTATAAGTTACGCCGCTGATGTTTACTTTTCCTTCTCCGCCTGATGATTCCATCCGGCTTGCAATATTCACAGTATCGCCCCAGATATCGTAAGCAAATTTTTTAATACCTACAATTCCAGCTACAACAGGTCCTGTATGAAGACCGATTCTTATCTCAAAGAAAATCTTTCCTTCTACTTCTCTTTTTTGTTTTTCAGCCAGCATAAAATCACGTATCTCAATTGCTGCTTTTATTGCGTCTTCAGCATTCGTTGTGTTTTCAACCGGCAAACCACCGGCGCACATATAGCTGTCACCAATGGTTTTTATTTTTTCAATACCATATTTGGTAATGATGTTATCGAAAGCGCTGTAGCAATAATTGATCTCGTTCACAAGTTCCTGTGCGCTTAATTGTTCGCTCATCAAAGTAAAATTTTTAAAATCGGTGAACAGCACCGTTACTTCCTCAAAGCCCTTCGCTTTAGCTGTTCCGGTGGCTTTAAGCTCTTCAGCAGTTTCAGCAGGAAGAATATTGAGGAGTAATTCATCGCTTCGTCTTTTTTCTTCAAAAATAATCTTGTTCGCCTTTTTTTGCTGCTGATTGTTCCGGTAAAGAATAAATGCCAATAAAAGAGCTACACCAAGAAAGGCCAGTAAGGAATAGATTTTAATTTTAGTTTGATATGCAACTTTATCGGCAGCTAATTCCTGTTGAATTTTATCCTGTCTTCTTTCTTCTTTGAATGTTAGATTTTGTACTTCTCTTATTTTATCTGCACCTGTAACACTATCTCTTGCTGCCACCGAAAGATCATTATAAAATAAAGCTTTTGCATAAGCACCCTGCTTTTTATATACTGTGCGCAATAGTAATGCGGCATCTCTCATTGTATTAAAGCCTTTTAATTTTTCTGCACCTTCATAAGCTTGTAAAGCATATTGAATTGCTGAGTCAGGTTTATTTGTTTTATAGAAATTGGCAATTGCCAGTTGGCTTTCCTGCAGAGGAACAGGAAAATTTACTTCAATTGCTTTGGCAAGTGCCAGGTGATAAAAATGCAGTGCTTCATCCGGCTTATTTAACCTGCTGTTTATGGTGCCTAATAAATTGCATATCTGGCAAAAGAAATAAGGCTCCGTGCTCTTCAAAACTCTTTGATAGCTCATTTGACCATAATAAAAAGCAGAATCTAACAGGTTCATCTTTTCGAAAATGATTCCCATTTTCATTGGACCGGCAATATCACCGACAGGATCAAAGGGCAAAGTTTTATCTTTTACACCTTGTTCATAAGTAAAAAAAGATTTGCGTGCATAGCTTATTGCATTTGTATAGTCGCCTTGAGCTTCATAATTCTGACTAATAAAAGCCAAAGCCATACTGGGATCGGATTTAGTTTCTTCTTTATAACGCAATACCTGCTGCAGCATTTCTATTGCTTTGGCAGATTCACCAATTCCGCTATATGTAAAAGAAAGAGCAATCAAAACATTCATCATTCTCTCTTTATCTTTCAATTGCTTTGCTGTTTCCAACGCATCATTAAAATGCTGAGTAGATTTATTTACATTAACTGATGCATTAGCCAAACCTAACTGATAAAACAGTTCATATTTTGTACTGTCATCTTTTGTATTGGATAGTAATTGTGTAAGGCTATCTATTGTATGTGGTGTTGGATTGTATTGACTTATGGAAGATAAACTCCATATAAAAAAAAACAGGAATAAAAAAGATTTTTTCATTTGCTATTTTAAAATTTAACCGACAAGGTTAAAAAATAAGATCTCGGTTGAATAGCTATTGTAAAATAATTAGCATCCGGATTAGCTATTCTTTTATCAGGTGTGAATTGTTGCGTATTAAATGTAGAGAAAAATGCAAACCCGCCAGTGATTGGTGCTGTC
>JAHEZC010000204.1 GCA_023251275.1 Parafilimonas sp.
TCTGATTCGGGGCCTGTTCGCAGGGGCGACCTGCTGGCAATGACAGACCCGGTATTTAAAAAGGCATTGCAGGATGAAAACATTATTTTGACTACGTGGAGAGAATTGATGCAACGAAGAACGGCCCGAAAATAAATCTGCTGTTAATCTAAAAATTATACTATGCGAAATTCTGGTTGGTACATCTGTTTGGTTTTTAGTATCACTGTTAATTGCTTTACTTCCTGTAATTCCGGATCAAAAAAAGATTACAGCGCCTGGGAGGTATATGGCGGATCAAAAGAAAACATTCGTTATTCATCGCTCGACGAAATTGATACTGCCAATGTACAGCAGTTGCAGTTGGCTTGGGTATATCACACCCGTGACGCTGATACTGTAAATCATTCACAAATCCAATGCAATCCTATCATGATTGATGGGGTGATGTATGGCACATCTCCGCAGATGAAATTATTTGCTGTAGATGCCGCTACCGGTAAAGAAAAATGGGTGTTCAATCCTTTCGATTCCCTGTCGGAAAACAGGATCATGTTTTTTGTTTTGAATAATTGTCGCGGAGTTGCTTATTGGAGTGATGGTAAAAATGATAAAAGAATTTTTTATACAGCAGGCTCATTTCTCTTAGCAGTTGACGCAACAAAAGGAAAGCTCATTACGGGTTTTGGTAATAATGGAAAGATAGACCTGCATGACGGGCTGGATCGTGATGTAAAAAATTTATTTATTACCGCTACATCTCCAGGAGTTATTTACAAAGATTTTATCATTATGGGCACACGTGTAGATGAAGGCCCTGCGGCTGCACCGGGGCATATCAGGGCATACAATGTGCACACAGGCAAACAGGAATGGATATTTCATACTATTCCCCATCCGGGAGAATTTGGTTATAATACCTGGAAAGATACAATCGCATACAAACATATCGGTGGTGCAAATGCATGGAGTGGCCTGAGCCTTGACGAGGAACGGGGAATTGTATTTGCTCCTTTAGGATCCGCTTCTTTTGATTTTTACGGTGGAAAACGCAAAGGCTCAACTCTTTTTGCTGATTGCCTTGTAGCTCTTGATGCAAATACCGGCAAAAGAATTTGGCATTTTCAGGATATTCACCACGATGTATGGGACCGTGATCTGCCAACGCCTCCCGCACTTGTTACCGTAACTCATAACGGTAAAAAAATTGATGCAGTAGTACAACCAACCAAAACGGGCTTTGTATTTCTTTTTAACAGGGAAACAGGAGAGCCTTTATTTCCAATAGAAGAAAAACCCGTGCCGCATGTATCAGCATTAGCAGGAGAGGAGTTGTGGCCCACGCAGCCTTATCCTTTGATGCCCAAGCCATTTGTCAGACAAAGTTTTACAGAAGATGATCTCAACAATCTTTTGCCCGATTCATCTTATAATGATATTAAGAAGCGGTTGCAAAGTTATCATCATGAAGAAATGTTCATTCCACCTAGCAAAGAAGGCTCAGTGATTTTTCCCGGCTTTGACGGCGCCGCAGAATGGGGAGGCCCTGCTTTTGATCCTTCAACAGGCATATTGTATGTGAATGCAAACGAAATGGCCTGGGTATTAACAATGCTTGATGTAAAGAAGACTGTTCCTGCTAAAGAAACAAACCTCGATGCAGCCAAAAGAATTTATATCACTGAATGTATGGTTTGTCACGGAACGGAAAGACAGGGTGGGGGTAATTACCCTTCACTGCAAAAAGCAAATGAAAAATATAATGAAAAAGAATTTAGTGAGCTGGTTATTTCAGGAAGAAGAATGATGCCTGCTTTTAAGCAATTAGAGCCTGAGGAAATTCATGCGCTTGCATCTTTTATTCTTGACACAAAAAAAGAGCAAAGCAAAATGTTTACAGGCAAGCCCAAACCTGTTGATACTTTTTTGATGATGCCATATACTATTACAGGGTATAATAAATTTCTGAGCAAAGAAGGCTATCCTGCCATCAAACCGCCATGGGGCAGTTTAAATGCGATTGACCTGAATACGGGTGAATTGGCTTGGAAAAATACTTTGGGTGATTATCCGGAATTCAAAGCGAAAGACATTCACACCGGCACGGAAAATTATGGCGGCCCTGCTGTAACGAAGGGAGGACTTCTGTTCATTGCAGCTACAAAAGATGGTAAATTCCGCGCCTTCAATAAACGGACAGGAAAACTATTGTGGGAAACAGATCTTCCGAATGCAGGATATGCGACGCCCTGCATTTATTCTGTTAATGGGAAACAATACATCGTGATTGCTTGTGGCGGCGGAAAATTGGGAACTTCGAGCGGTGATAGCTATGTGGCATTTGCATTACCAGGGAAGATATAAAGTATCTTTAACTGAGATGATGCCTGGCGAAAAAATCATTTCGTTGTAATCTTTTTGCAAACACATAAAATGAAAAAATAATGCACAAATAGATTTACAAATGCAGATTCTTATTTTTCTTTTGTATCCAGTATTACAGGCGTATTTCCTTTACCCATAACTATAATTTTTGTATTGGGTGATTTTGCTATTTCCAACTGTGCTTTGATGCTTTCGTATTGTAATTGCCTGTCCGTTAAACTTTCGCTGATAATGCGCTGGTAATCGGCAATACCCTGCGCTTCTACGCGTTTGCGTTCAGCTTCCTGTCTTTCTTTCTGTAAAACGAATTGCATTTTCTGGGCATCCTGTTCTGCATTGATTTTTTGCTCAATGGCTGTTTTTACACTCTGCGGCAAAGTGATATTGCGCACCAGCAAATTTTCCAGCACTAATCCTCTCGAAGCAAAATCTTTTTCAATATTGCTGAAAATACGTTGCTGAAACTCATCCCTTTTAGTGGAATATAAAGCCACTGCGTCATAATAAACTGCATTATCCCTTATACGAGTACGAGTAATAGGCCTCACAATTTTATCTACATAATCCAAACCTGTTTCACGCAATAATTTTGGCGCCTCATTAATAACAACACGAAATAAAACAGAAAGATCAATGGTTACTTCCAGTCCGTCTGCTGTTAATACCCGTATGGCATCATCGCCTGTCTTCGTGCCTTCATCGTGCATTCCGCTCATGGTATAGTTTTGAGTTTTTACATCCATACGCTCTACTTCCAGCAAAGGATTGATGAAATTCAATCCGCTTCCAAGCACATCGGGTAGTACCTTACCGAATAATTTTTTTACACCAACCTGTCCTGCATCAATCTGTATCATGCAGGAAATGAATACACCGATAAGTACCATTCCAATACCAGCCAGACGAACCGGATTTCCCAAACGCCTGAGATTTTCATTGCTGCGGCGAAAACTGAGGCCGGCAAAAAATACGATTAAACCGAGAATTATGAGTACCATGTTATGCAGGATTTTAAATGATATTTAAATGACTCGCAAATGTAGATGAATGGGTATTATCGGAACATTATATTTTAAAGCCCATCAAGGCATTGACAGGTAAAATATCAGGTTGTCCGCACATTATAGCTGTGAAAACAAAGCATTTTTTTTCAACTTACATTTATTTCTGCAGCATCCTTTTCGTCCTTAAATGCTTCTCTTGCTTTCAATCCAAGAAGTTCAAACATTATGTTGTCTTCTTCAAAAGAAGGATTGGGCGTAGTGAGTAATTTATCGCCTGCAAAAATGGAATTTGCGCCTGCAAGAAAACATAAGGCTTGTTCCGCAACACTCATCTCTGTTCTCCCGGCGCTTAAACGCACCATAGTTTTGGGCATGAGAATACGTGCAGTGGCGATCATTCTTATCATATCCCATATATCCACTTTGGGATTGTTTTCAAGCGGAGTTCCTTTTACCCTTACCAATGCATTCACAGGTACACTTTCCGGATGCTTTGGCATAGTGGATAATGTGTGCAGCATTTTTATACGGTCATCATGCGTTTCGCCAAGACCGATAATGCCGCCGCAGCAGACTGTAACACCAGCATTGCGCACATTGTCAAGCGTTTTTAAACGATCATTGTATGTGCGTGTTGTAATGATCTCACTATAATATTCAGAAGAAGTATCGAGGTTGTGATTATATGCATATAAACCGGCATCCGCAAGTTTTTCTGCCTGCTGTTCTGTAAGCATACCGAGTGTGCAGCAAACTTCCATGCCTAATGAATTTACTCCCTTTACCATATCGAGCACACGATCAAAGTCACGGTTGTCTCTTACTTCGCGCCAGGCAGCGCCCATACAAAATCTTGTGCTCCCAGCTTCTTTTGCTTTCCGTGCATAATCCAGCACTTCATCTTTCGCCATCAGTGCCTTTATATTCACTCCCGTATTGTACCTTGCTGCCTGCGGGCAATAAGCACAATCTTCGATGCATCCTCCTGTCTTGATACTTAATAATGTACACACCTGTACTTCCGCGGTATCATTATATTTCCTGTGCACAGTTGCCGCACGGTAAATAAGTTCGAGCAATGGCAGGTGATATATATCCTGAACTTCTTCAACAGACCAATCATTCCTGTTAAATGTATTCATACCAAAGTTTTGCAGTAACAAATATATGCTACGGAGCATTCAGCAGATTGATAAAAAATACACATTGCACGAGATACAACAACGAATGGCTTTAAACAATTAATTCACTTTAGTGATTCTGAAAAGTTTTGCGGGTGGTGAAATAAAAAGAAGTTATAGATATCTTTCTTCCAATATGTTCTTGTGATGTAAAAGATGACCATAGATAATAAAAACAATGGCATTTACGGTAATGTAATGATTACTGGCCGTGCCAGAAAAATTGAGCTGTTCGTCATTAAATGATTGCAAAAGCAGATCAGTGGCAGTGCGTACGGCATTGAATTCTTCTTTGAGCGAAGACAAAGTTCTGGCTGCAGCTATTGAATTTGCTGCAAAAATGTTCTCGTCGAAGCCGGGCAGAGGAGTAATATCTTTCCGTGCAAAGCGAAGGGCACGGTAACAGAAAACCCTTTCGGCATCAATGATATGTTGCAATAATTCTTTTACCGTCCATTTACCAACGGCATAAGCATAATCTGCTTTTTCATCAGGTAAACTATTGTAAAACTCTTTTAAGAGCGCGGAATAATTGCTTATGATTTGCCGTATATCATCAGGTTTTACGAGATTGATATAGCCATGATAGAAAGGCGCAGCATCAGTAACAGCAGGACGTGGCATGATCAGTTTTGCTTTTCTTTTGAATTTTTAAAGCTGGCTTTAGGTAATTTATCAGTGGTGCCAGAATGCTCTGCAAAATCCGGTTTTAATGTTGCAGCAAGCTCCACTGCGGCTTCTGCATTTACAAATCCGTTTGTTTTACAAAGCTCGCTCATTTTTACTTTTTTGCCCGTACCGGGTTCTGTAAAATAGAGGGAAGTATCAGTTAAAGGGGTCGCAGATTTTTCAATTGCATATTTCACCTGTTCTGCGGAAAGGCCGGGAAAATAAGAGCGTATCAATGCGGCGATGCCCGTAACTATAGGCGCCGCCATACTTGTGCCACTTAAGAATCCATACCTGTTATCTCCAGGTAATGTCGAATATATTTTTACGCCTGGGGCAAATACATCAACATTGGTGCTGCCATAGTTAGTAAAATCCGCAATGACATTTCCGTTTGCAACACGCGGATCACCGCTTGCTCCGACTGTAATAAAATTAGATGCCTCTGAATTAAATTCTATGAGGTTGGCGTTTGGAAAATTGTCCACACTGTCCACATTAGCTGATTCATTACCCGCAGCATGTATCAGCAAAACATCATGCAGTTCA
>JAHEZC010000205.1 GCA_023251275.1 Parafilimonas sp.
TTTTGCTATTCGAAGCCACAACTCGTAATCCTGGGCGAGAATCATTCCTGTATGATAATATCCCAATTCATCCAATACCGCTTTTTTCATCATCACTGAAGGATGAGCAAACGGGCAATAAAAAAGCAATTCTGCTTTCAGTCTTTCAGTATCCGAAGGAAATTTTACTTTCCCCGTTTTTTTGCCCTCATTATTTATTCTTATATAGTTTGATCCGCATAATGCCAGCGCTTCATCTTGTTCAAAAAAATCTACCTGTACCTTGATTCGATGCGATAACGAAATATCATCTGCATCCATTCTTGCAATATATTTTCCTTTTGACAGAGCGATGCCTTTATTAAGTGTTGCGACAACACCCATGTTTTTTTCATTTCGTATTAATTTTATTCTTTTATCTTGTACTGCTGATTGCTCCAAAATTGCCCACGTACTATCTGTTGAAAAATCATCAATCAAAATAATTTCCAGGTTTGTATAAGACTGCTGCATGACAGACATTACTGCTTCTTTAACAAAGGGAGCTGCATTATAACAGGGAATTACGACTGAAACAAGAGGCGTGTCTTGTGCATTCATCCGGGCTTTATTAGCTTTTTTTTATGTGTATCATACATCTTTCAGGCCTATAGATTCTTTTATAAATTTTACAGGAGCGTAAAAATCAGATGATGTATTGGTAAAATAATCAAATCCATTATACTGAGTTTTTGTATCATTTTTCTCATCTGAAATATTATTTAATAATTGCAGAAGTCCCTGAAAGGAATAAACCACTTCCCTGTTTTTTACTATTGAATTGTAATCAAAATAAAATTCCCTGCTGCCGCTGTTATATTCTTCCAGATCAAAAGGATAAAAAATAATTCTTTTTTTCAGCAGTGAGTAGTCAAAGAATATGGAAGAATAATCAGTCACGAGTGCAGTCGTAAATGGAAGCAGGGGGTACATGTCCACATTGCGGTCTGTAAGTTTGATATTGGAAAAATTACTGAGGTCAATATTGAATTCTGTAATGATATGCGTTTTAATTAGGAATAATATTTTATTTTCCCTGCAGATAGTATTTAATTTCTCAAAATCAGGTAAAGCCTCAGTCAAAAAAGAAAGGTTGGCATCTCTCCAGGTAGGCATATACACCCATACGTGGTCAAATTGTTTCATGGTGTGCAACAATTCCCGGATCGAATGATTTTCAAAGTTTAAAATATGATTTTCAAGTTCAGCCTCATTCCAAAAGAATGGCGTTACTCTTGGATATTGTGCAACCAATACTTTTTCTTCAGGCACTCTGAAAGCGCTGCTGAATATTTTTTTCAGGTTGGCAGAAGTTGTCAACACTGCATCGTGTTTTTTTGTGAGTGGCGGCGAATAGGAAAATCTTTTCAATTTTCCTTTGAGATTTGCAGGAGCATACAGATAGCGCAATGGGCCCTTTGTAAAATCATATTCGATTTTTTTCAGCGGAATGCCATGCCAGAGATTAAAGAAAAAACCGCCTCCTGTAAATGCAAGATTGCAAACATCTGTGATGTATGAGCTGTAGATGAACACCTTTGCGCGCAGCGCAAAATTTATTCCTTTCCATGATTTGTTATGATAACATTCAAAGCCATTTGAATTAAGGAATTGAACTATTTCTTTTGAATCAGTCAGCCAGATATGACGGATGTTTCTGCAGTATTTATTGCAGTACAAAAAAAAATATTTGGAGTTATCCACGAATTTTCCTGCCATACTTCCATATACCCAGATCTTTTTGTTTCGCGAAATTAAAAAGCAGAGATAATACAATAGATAAACTGCCAGCGACCTTATAATACCTCTTGCTGTTTTAATCATATCATGAAATCAAAAGACTCACTCGATCAAAGTTGCGGTATTTTAAACAGTTTGTATTTGCGGACTCCCCATAAACGAATGGTCAATACAACAGTTTCAGTAAATATCACCATGCAGGCAACTGAGTACACACTTAGATTATTCGATATAACGAGTGTACACAACCCGGTCAAATGGAACAAAGATGAGATGATCACCGAATTGTTTGTGTATTTTGAATACCCCATTGCACCGAGGAAAGGGTATCCTAACATGAGAGAAGGTACAATCATAAGACAGGCTATGAGCAAAAACTTTAATACTATTGCACTTTGAATATCTTTTATTTTATAAATGATATAGATAACGTCTTTTGTATCTGCAATCAATGCACCTATTATTATTATATTCAGAAGCGCTGCGTAGAAAAATATTTTTTTAAAAACCCTGACATTCTTTGTTTTTGTCATGTAGGGATACAATGTGTTAGTAAGGGGATAATAGGCGCTTTGCAATGCAATAAATAATTTTTCCGCTGCGCTGTAATAACCTGCCATAACATTTGTACCAAAGAACCCAAGCACGAATGTATTGCTCACCGTATAGACGGAAACGGAAACACGGGATATAAAAAATTGAGCGCTGTCTTTTAATGACAGGATGATTTCATTCAATGGAGGCAGGGCATAACGTATTTTGAAAATCCTTTTAACAATCACCAGGCTGATGATGCCGGATAAAATCGTTCCACCGGAATTTATTACCGGTACAAGTATATAATCTCCTGTATTTTTTACTAACAGAAATATCGGAGCCAATGAAAGCACTCTTGTTATAACGGTGATGACAGTAATAAACTTCATTTTTTCCATGCCTAAAAAAAACCAAACCGGGAATAGTACATTTCCCATCACCATCCCATACGTGAAAAGATATAAAGTCTTGTTTTCAGAAAATTTATCGAATGTGAAGGTCAGGGAAATCAATATTATAAACCCAAAGAGGAGAAGCAACATTTTCGAACATATAACCCTGTTAAATATCTTAGACCTTTCCTCCGGATCATCCCTTTTTTCCGCTATAAGCCTGGTGGCAGAAAGATTGTATCCGAAGTCTGTAAAAACGATAAAATACTGGATAAATGCATTTGAAAAATTGACCAAGCCGTATTTCTCAACGTTTAAAACGCGAAACAAATAAGGTACTGTAATGAGCGGTAAAATATAATTTACGCCCTGCAGCAATAATAGAGCAAGAAAATTACTTATCAGCGGATGACGCAGCTTACTAAACACAGCCAGGTTGTATGTTCTCAAATGTCAGATGCATAAAAATATAAATGAGCTTATCATGATAAAGGTAATTTCAATTGATACCTGTAAATAATTTTTCCCCGATATAACTGCAATAATTCAAATATTCTTGAATGAATTCATGCTCATTGATCGTATCAAGTACTGTATATCTGCCGGGTCTCATTTTTTGAGACGTCTTGAAAATTAACGGCAAATTGTTTTCAATATCAGTTCCCAACTTGTGGAAAAAAAATGGCGTTTCAATTTTTTCTGCGTAATAAAGATGTTCATCAGCCAGTTTTTTCTGCAGGTAAAGAGAGAATAAACTTATAGATGCAACCTGCGTACCATGCAATACATTTTCAGTCAGCTTCAGATAATCAATTGCGTGGCTGATCAGGTGTTCAGATCCGCTGCAAGGCCTGCTTTCTCCTGCTAATGCCATTGATAAACCGGAATATATTTGCCCCTGAACTATCTGTTTTATGAATGGTTTAAAATTGAAATCAATCTGCCCGAAATATATCAGGCTATAGGCTGCATTTCTCGAGATATGATAGGCAATGTCATTAATCTTATCTCCATTATTTTCGTGGGCCAGTACCCAATCATTTGTTGCAGATAAGTTAGTGAGAATATCGCCTGCTGCTGCCTTCAGGTATTTTTTTGGGGATTCGCGGATGATATCCATGTCAATGATAATGCCCATCGGCATCTGTGCAGGCAAACTTTGTTTTAATCCATTCTCATCTTTTATTACTGAAATAGGAGAGATCAGACCGTCGTTGGAAATAATGGTGGGGACAGCAATAAAATTTATAGTGGTTAAAAAACTTATTCTTTTTCCTATATCAATAATATTCCCGCCACCTACTCCAATTATTAAATCAAATCTCCCAGTTTGAATTTTTGTCTTTAAATCTTCTACGGCGGGGTAATTAGCCTCAGCACTGATAATAAAATGTTGCCAGTGATTCTCCTCACAAATTTTCGCTGCAATAGGGTATGAAAAATCAGGACCCGATAATACTGCTACGTTTTGAAAAGATAAAAAATTACGGTTAAGATAATGCCCGATTTTCCCGATATTATTTTCATCGAGCTGAAAGATAATGGGCAGATTTACGATTTGTCTGTACAGCATTTATAGATTACCCGGAAGATTTAATTTTCCTGATCAATTCCGAAGAACTTATTCCTTCGGTATAAGGCAGAAAGAGCAGGTCAATATTTTTACTTTTTAAATATTCTTCTGAAACTCTTATTTGTTTCAAATAGTTACTTCTTTCCCAGTCGTCACCGTGAACTATTACATCAATATTATATTTTTCCAGGTAACATTTATTATCATAATCCTGTACAATAAACGCTGTATCTACATAGCGGCAAGCCTTTATAATCTCCAATCTTTCAGTTTCAGAATAAATGGGAGGTCTTTTATAAGTAGAAACAAGCTTGTCGCCATTAATTGCAACAATCAGATTTTCTCCCAACTGTCTTGCGTTTTTTAAAATCCGCACATGACCGAGATGAAACAGATCAAAGACTCCTATAACATATACATTTTTATACTTTTTCATAAGGAGTGGTTGCGGGATTATACATTTGACATTTCAGAAAGTGATTTTTTTGGCTGGCGGGATTCGGTTTTGATTTTAAGATGCACTAAAAATTGTGGTGCATTTTATATTGCACAATCATGATGTAAAGGCGGATAGTATCCGCCTGATGAGTAAAAATAAAGCCATCAGGAAGCCGCCTGCAAATCCTCCGACTATAAGAGCTTTAAGTCGGCCCCACTTTTCAGCCACCAATGGAAATTGAGGCTCATCAATAACCTGGTATAACGGAGTTGCTTTTTGAAGATTGATTTTTGCCAGTTCGAGATTTTTTACAACTTCTCCGTAAGCTGTGCCCAATGCACTTATTCTGAACTGCCCTTCCTGTGCCGGAGCACGCTGAACCTGCAGGGCAGGGTTGAGATTAAATGTTCTGTCATATACTTCTGCTGTTGCAGAAATAGAACCGCTTAAAAGTGTGCGAAGGCTGTCAGTTTCACGTTGAAGCATTTCTAAATTCTGTCTCGCAAGACTGGTCTTTGTATCAATGTAAAATTTTGAAGTTACATCAACCAGGTACTTAGTAAGATACAATGAAAATAATTCGTTTGTTGCAGTGGTTGTTACTACATACACACTTTGCCTTTTATCGGGCCTTGATACATCAAGAATATTTTTTGCTATCATTCCATATACATCTCTGAAAAGGCTATCCTGTATATAAGTCATTTTAGCAGGATCATCCGGGAGTGGGAAGGCTCCCTTTGTTCTTTCTTTACTGTTCCATCCTGCATCCAGTTTTAATTCTTCTGCAAGAATATTGATGAGCGTTTCATTTTTCCCTGGCGGTTTTTTCAGCAAAGCTTTTTGTACCATTGTCCTTGAATTCATCAATACTATAATATTGTCTCCGCTGAATGCATCGTTGCTGCCCCCGCTTCCCAAATCAATTCCAAATTGACTGGCTATTCCATATAGAGATCCGGCATCCTGATCGCTATTTGATAATATGAAACTAAGCTCAGCAGTGTATTTCGGTTTGGAAAGCCACACATAGGTTACTGCAAGTGCG
>JAHEZC010000206.1 GCA_023251275.1 Parafilimonas sp.
TCCAGAACAGGTTATAAAGAAACTGAAGTAGGGCCTGAGAATACCAAAAACTTTAAAATTTCCGGCGGGTTGTATTATAAAATAAAACCGGACCTCGAGCTTTCTTTTATTGCCAACTGGGGAACCGGAAATTCGATCTACACAGGTATTGACCGTTATATTTTAAAAGGATTTAAGATGGGTCAATATAAACTCGAATTAAAACAAAAAAACTGGTTTATAAAGGCTTATACTACACAGGAATTTGCAGGTGACACTTATGATGCAACGATCACTACCCGGTTTTTTAATGAGGCATGGAAATCGAGTAATGACTGGTTTCCTCAATATATCGGGGCTTATGTTCAGGCAAAGAGCCAGGGAGCTGATGACCTGACTGCGCAGAATCTTGCCCGTGGCTATGCCGACCAGGGAAGGCCGGTACCAGGGACTTCACAGTTTCAGCAACTATATGACCAGGTGAGAAAAACACCGGTTTCGCAAGGCGGCGGATTGATTTATGACAGAACGAATTTATATATCACGGAAGGGCAATATAACCTGACAGATGTGCTTAAGATCGGGAAGGAAGGTGAAAGAACAGAAGTGCTTATCGGGGCTGACTACAGAAGGTATGTGTTAAATTCAAAAGGAACCATTTTCGCTGATACCGCCGGAAGAATCAATATCAACGAGTCAGGAGCTTACCTGCAGGTTGGACAAAGATTATTCAATGATGTGGTGAAAATTACCGCGTCTGGCCGTTATGATAAACAAAATAATTTTAAGGGCCGGTTTACACCCCGAATTTCTTCCGTTATCAATATTACAAAAGATCACCACATAAGATTATCGTACCAGACGGCATACCGGTTTCCTACTTCTCAAAACCAGTGGATCAATCTCCTGATAGGCGGCGGCGTAAGACTGATGGGCGGACTGCCTCAACTGAGGGAATTTTATCACTTTAATACCACACCTACATTTTTCCTCGATGGTACTCCGGCAACATTCGCCGAGTATAAGCCAGAATCATCTAATTCTTTCGAAGCCGGGTATAAGGGTTTGATTCAAAATAAATTTTTGATAGATTTCTATGTCTATTTTGCAAAATATCAAAATTTCCTTACGCGTACCGAAGTGGTGCAGCCTACTACTGACAACCCGCCTTTTTCGATATCTGTAAATAACCCTACAAAAGTTAAAACAAATGGATGGGGCCTGTCGCTTGAATACCTTCTTGAACATAACTTTTTTATCAATGTAAATGCGTATTCAGATGACATCAGTAATGTAGCGCCGGGTTTTCATGCAAGTTTCAATGCTCCGAGGTACCGTTATAATCTTGGTTTTGGTAACAGCGGGCTTGGAAAATCCAGGAGACTGGGCTTTAATATTGTGTATAAATGGCAGGATGCATTTTTTTATGAAAGCGATTTCGCTTCGGGAAATATTCCGGCTTATGGAGTACTCGATGCCCAGGTGAGCTATAAACTGCCATTGCAAAAATTGCTGTTTAAATTAGGCAGCACCAATCTTACCAATCATTATTACCGTAATTCATTTGGCAATCCTTTTATTGGCGGATTGTATTATGCGAGCATTGCTTATAATGTTTTCTGAGATGAGTGACTTAAATAATTCTGAAAAATCCTGCTGCTGCAGGATTTTTCATTTTAAGTGATAAAAAACTTATACTCATTTAATTTTTCCAATATTATCTGTCCTGCTTCATTAATATCTTTTCCGAATGATACAATGCCTTCTTCATGGCCTGCCATAGCAAATATCTTTTGTTGGGCAAGATTTGTTTCTTTGAATAATCTTATTATTTCCATTGCCATCGCCGGTGTGCCGTATTCGATATTTTTATTTGTCGCCGGAATTTTTTGCAGCAGTTTTTTCCATAATTCAAAATGATGGATATGCAGTACTGCATGTATATTGTTTTGATGATTGTAAATGATAGCATGCGTTAAAGATTCAGAAGAAGCGATGATGGGGCCAACTGTCGTCAATGTATTTGCTTCAAGATCAAAGCCGGTTACCAGGGTATAGTGTGCGTTGGAAAGTTTTTTAATTTTACCTGTTGATGAGCCTGTGATAATAAATTTATTTTCACGGAAACGCATGCTGATGTTTCCATAGCCGATACCGTCTTTATTTTCCCCTATCAATCCCAGGCTGTATAATTTATCACGCCATAGATTCAAATCCTTTATCAGCTCAAAATCCAATGGCGATTCTTTTATCCATGTACAATTGAATTTAATGACACCTTCTTCTTTCATACATACATATTTTTCCCGGGAAATAGATTCGATATATACTCTTCTGCTGCTTTGCAGACTCCACGCTCTGTAATAAGCCCCGTAATAAGTCTTGCAGGCGTAACATCAAAACCATAATTCGACGCAGCGCTTTGCAGCGGTGTTATCAAAACCTTTTTTATTTCATCCTCACATAAACCTTCCACATATTTCACTTCATCAGCGCTTCTTTCTTCGACCTTAATTTCTTCCAATCCATCACGGATATTCCAGTCGAATGTCGAGGAGGGAAGCGCTACATAAAATGGAATACGATTATCATGTGCTGCAAGCGCTTTCAGGTAAGTGCCTATTTTATTGGCTGCATCTCCCGCCCGTGTTACCCTGTCTGCACCTGTGATTACAAGATCTGCTAAGCCATGCTGCATCAGGTGACCGCCTGCATTATCGGTAATAACTGTATGCGGTACGCCGTGGTTTAATAATTCCCATGCCGTTAAACCTGCGCCCTGGTTGCGTGGCCGGGTTTCATCCACCCAAACATGCACATTGATACCTCTTTCATGCGCCTCATATATTGGCGCAGTTGCCGAACCATAATCAACAAAAGCCAGCCATCCTGCATTGCAGTGGGTAAGAATGTTTACGGGTTCGTCTTTTTTCTTTGCCGCAATCCGCTCAATAATTTTCACACCATGTAAACCAATGCTTTTGCAAAATGCTGCATCTTCATCCGCAATCATGACAGCAGTTTCTTTTGCAATTTTTATTTTTTCGCTTGTTGTTTTTCCTTTTACAATAGCGTCAAGCTGCCTGTTCACAGCAAGCTCAGGATTAACGGCCGTTGGCCTCGCCGATTTCAGCCTGAATGCTGATTCATTAAGATGATCATCGAAAGAATTTTTGTGACCTGCTTCTATTGCTGCGAGATACATACCATAACCTGCCGTGGCGCCAATAAGGCCTGCGCCTCTTACATGCATATCCTTAATCGCCTGCACCACTTCATTTACAGAATGCAGGTCTTCAATGATAAATTTATGCGGCAAATAGCGTTGGTCAATAATGCTGATAATAGTCTCATCATCTTCTTTCAGCCAGATCGTTCTGTAATTTTTCCCTTCAACGTTCATATAGATGTCAGTTAAAAAACTAATGAATAAAAGTATTGCCGTTTGATAAATATACACAGCTTTTCATTTTTATTATTATCTCCCCGTTAAACTTTGCCGGAAAGAAATAACTTTATCGTAATTCAACGGATAATGAAAATAATGATAAAGAATAATTATGAGGAGATGTCGAAGCAGGTTGCTTATGATATAATCGAAACCATGCAATTATACAACAAACCCTTAATGTCTCCTGCTACCGGTGATACCACAACCGGTTTGTACAAAGAGCTTGTTCATCTTATAAGGGAACAACAAACGTATGTTTCCGAATGGTATTTCGTCAGCCTAGATGAGTGGATGAATATGAATGAAAAAGATGAAAAAAGTACGCGGTATCGCTTAAATGTACAACTGTTTCAGCCGTTGAATATAAAGGATGAGAGGATATGTTTTTTTGATGGCAGGACAGATGATCCGCAGCATGAATGTGAAGGCGTGGAAAAATTTATTCATCAGCATGGCGGAATTGATCTTGCCATCTTAGGGCTTGGACTCAACGGGCATGTGGGCATGAATGAACCTCATACTTCTTTTTCTTCCCGCTCCCATATTGCCGCACTTGATGATGTAACACAGCAGGCATCAGCAAAAAAATATGCAAAGGATCCGGCATTGTTTACAAGAGGCCTTACACTTGGATTGGCTACCTTGTTTGAAGCAAAACATATTTTTCTCCTGGCAAGCGGTGCACATAAAGCCGCTATTATAAAAAAAATATTGGAAGCTGGTATCACTGAAGAATTGCCTGCAAGCTTATTAAGAAGGCATGAAGATTTAAGAATTTATCTTGACAAAGAGGCTGCGGGATTGATAGAGAAGGAGTAAAAAAAATTTGAAACGGGTTGCCTTATATGCTCAATCACAAAAAAATAATTGTTGTTTTACCGGCCTTTAATGCTGCATTAACGCTGGAAAAAACATATCATGAAATTCCCTTCGACATTGTGGATGATGTTATACTTACAGATGATGGAAGTAAAGACAATACGATTGAAACAGGACAGCGATTGAACATCCGGCATATTATTATTCATGATGAAAACAGGGGATATGGCAGCAATCAAAAATCCTGCTACAGCAAAGCATTGGAATTGGGCGCCGATATTGTGATCATGCTGCATCCGGATTATCAATATACGCCGAAGCTTATTTATGCGATGAGCAGCATTATCGCATACAATGTCTATCCTGTAGTTCTTGGCTCCCGTATTTTGGGTAAAGGCGCTTTGAAAGGCGGGATGCCTTTGTACAAATACTTTTTCAATCGCTGCCTCACACTAGCACAAAACATTTTGATGACTCAAAAACTCAGCGAGTACCATACCGGTTACCGTGCATTTTCAGCAGATGTTTTGCGGAATATAAATTTCACGGCTAACAGCAATGATTTTCTTTTTGACAATGAAATGCTGGCGCAGATTTTTATGAAGGGATACGAGATCGCGGAAGTAACATGCCCCACCATCTATTTTAAAGAAGCATCCGTTATTAATTTCCCGCGCAGTGTCGTGTATGGCTTAGGTGTGCTGCGTGTGTCTGTACAATATCGCCTGCACAAATGGAGATTAATAAAAGGAAAGATTTATACTAACTCCTGAATCCGAATGGAACAACATCATCGATAAGAACTTATTTGATACAGGTACAGGTTGCTTCCTTTCTCTATGGCGCCATCTATTTTATCAACCAGCTTTACCTGGAACGATTTGAATAATTGAGCATCCAATTGAAGCATCTCCTGTGGTGACTGTATCGAGATCATATAAACCTTGTTTATCTTTTCTTTTTCAAAAAGATTTCTGGCGCCGTCAAAAAACCGATGCGGATTATTTTGCGATGCTGCCAATTCTTTATCCCATTGGATAAAGGACATTTCTTTTTGTAATTCCAAACAATAAAACGGCTTGTCAGTATAGGCTTCAAGCGTATTTAAGCACCAATAATCAGTGACTATTTTTTCATTTACAGGGATCTCCTTTAATAATTCCCTCACACGGAATGAATTTGAGAACGGAAGCTGAATATCTTTTGAAACGGCGAAAATACCTCCTGCTATTTGTATCAATAACAGGATATTGATCGTCCATTTATTTTTCCAGTTGACCTGTCGTTTATAACAATATAGCCAATAAGCCGCTATAAATCCAAGGAAAATAAATCCCGCATACCTTGCGTATGACAAGGGGAAAATAAAACCGATAATAAATACCAATAATAAGTTAACGAAAAAAAGTGCCAGGCTTTTTTTGCTTTCTTTTAATAAAAAAAATATCAGCGTGAGAAGAGATATAAATAAGAAAATTGAAACAAACTTTAATT
>JAHEZC010000207.1:0-3060 GCA_023251275.1 Parafilimonas sp.
GGAAGCAAAGCAAACATATATTCAGGGAATCTCAGATGTATTGTATAACTGCAAAAAATATTTGATGGATGATTTTGATGTTTTCCTTGTAGCAAATGATAAATACAATATGTATCCCACTATTGCAGAAAATGCGGGAATGAAAATTATAAATAAATTTAAAAGACCTGTGTTAAATAGAACCGAAAAAGATAAAGGCGCTTATTCAGAGACAATTTTTCATTTTAAAAAAGATAAGTAATTACACTATTTTTTTAATAATAAATTAATTTCTGCAAATTATCTGATAATGCATGACCATTTAAAAACCATCATTAAGCAAACAACAATTGAGAGTATTATCAATTATTTTAAAAAAAATTTAAAGAGAAAAAGGAATTTCCAAATTTTAGATCTTCTCATACCGAGAGAAAGAAATATCAGATCAATAGTTGGGGGATTAGAAACTTCAATGGGAAAAACTTTATGGGAGCCATTAGCAAAAGAAATTGCAAAGCAAAATGGTTTTGTTGTTGTAAATAAAAATTTAGACGCGCCTATAAATATGCCCGGCTCTCTGAGTTCAACTTTACAAATAGTTATTGAAGCAAGAGAAAATCAAAACGGCTTGTACGATGCTAAAACTAGCCATGATGCTATAAAAAGTATTTGTCAACAGTTTATTAATTCGCCAATTAGCAATTTTAAAAAACCACCTAGAGGGAATGGTGTTGACGTATGGCTCCAAAAAAATGGCGTTGATTATTTTTTTGATACAAAAACAGTCCAACCTAACGTAGGTGCTTTAAAAAGTTTTTTAACACAAATTCTTCATTGGTATGCATATTACTATTCAAGGTATCCAACGGGTACTGGAATTGGAAGAATTATTTTTCCATACAATCCTTATCCTGGTGATTATTGGAAGTACTGTAAGGCACACGGTAAACCACTTGAAAAAAAAGAAGAGGCTTGGGTAGAAAACGAATTTTGGGATTTTATTTCAGGTGTTCAAAATACTTACGATTTAATTAAAGAATCTTTTGTGGAACTTTATGATGAAAAAACATTAGAGACAGAATTAAGCAATCTTTTTAAGATTCAATAATATCCTTTAATACATTTCTTGAAATTTCAAGATTGAAATAAGTTTTAAATGAAAGACAAAATTCTATATCAACTGACTGTTGAAGATTTTCAAAATGTAGCGCAGGAAGAAATTGGCCGGGAATTAACAAAACAGGAAATAACAATTGTATTAAAATCAGCCGAACAAAAATTTGATTGGTATTCAGCTATTATGTATGCAATTTGGGAAAATATTGAAAGCTCCAAAAAATAAGATAGTGAAAGCTCTGAAAAGAAGGGCGAAAGCGCAAACATAATCCTTATCAAAATGCTTGCGCATTATATTTTCAATTCAGCAGATTTTCCAGTTTTTTTTCATTAAGGATGCTGATGGCTCCGTCTTTAATTTCGATCAGCTTTTCACTCTTGAAATCACTCAGGGTTCTTATCAGTGATTCAGTTGCAGTACCTGCAATAGAGGCGAGATTGTCCCTGCTGATGTCAATGATAAAAGGACTGCCCTGCAGGGGCGTATATTTTTTATGCAGTTTGATTAACGCATCTGCTACTTTCTTGCGGAGTGAATTATATGCAAGCCCTAACAGATGCTCTTCTTTAGATGTTACATTTTTTGCAAGCATGGTAATAAACTTCCTGGCCACTTCCCGGTTATTATTCATCAGGTCCTCAAAATCTTCTTTGGGAATTACAGCAAGTTCCGTATCCTCCATTGCTTCGGCTGTTTCTTTATATACAGTGCCTTCCAGCAAAGCAAGGTATCCCAAAAAATCTCCTGCGCTGAATAAATCTACTACCAGTTCTTTACCATCCTCATTTGTTTTATAAGCTTTTACTTTCCCTTTCCTGATATAATATAACCGGGATGGGCGATTTGCTTCGGAATAAATAACCTGCTTCTTTTTATACCTATTGATATTCCTGTCTTCTGCAAGCGACTGCAGAATGTCTTTTCCGGTGCTTGTATATAATAATTCGTTTAACCCATTCAAATCAGATGACAGTTCTTTTTTCAGCAGTTCCAGTTTCTTCAGCCTGCTTTCTACCGCGTTCAATAATTCGGTTCCGTCAAAAGGCTTTACAATATAGTCATCGGCGCCGAGTTCCATTCCCTTACGCATATCTGCTTTTTCAGACTTTGCAGTCAGGAAAATAAAAGGGATATTCTGTACGCCGGGATTTTTATGCAGTAAATGCAATACGCCGTAGCCATCCAGCACCGGCATCATTATATCGCAAATGATCAGGTCTGGTTTTTCTTTCAGCGCAGTTTCCACCCCTGCTTTGCCATTCTCTGCTGCAAATACTTTGTAGTTGGCAAGTTCCAGCATTTCTGCTGTGTTTTCGCGAATATCCTTGTTATCTTCAATCAGCAATATTTTTTTCATCTGAGCGAATTTTTGAAAGCAAAAAAAGAAAGTTAATCAGCAATTGCCGGAACTCATAAGTCATCCCGGTTTTCAGCAGCACATATTTTCAGCGGTCAAATTTAATCATAAACTTCGTTCTTTAATATCTGTCTCCGACCAGGCTATTCTTTACCTGATTTTTTTGTTTTTTAAAAATAAATTACTTTCACATCATAATCTTTCATTTAAACAATTTAACCATGAGAAAAATAATTTCGTTTGTTTGCGTATTCGCAATCAGCATTCTTGTAATTTATTCCTGCCAGAAAAACCAATCTGCACCAAAAGTGCCCTCGCAAATATCGCAGGATGTGCTCGACAGAATTCACCAGTTGGGTTTCAGTACAGATGGTGTTTTTGCGGATGAAGAAGGTAATTACATTGTGGAAGGCGATATTGCTCTTACACCGACGTATCTCAGGAGTGTGCCGGATTATAAGCTTATGCGCATTGCCAATACAGAGCAGTATCGTACGACAAACCTGGTGAAAAGCCTGCCGCGTACTATTAAAATAAGTATTGCTTCTTCCTTTAGCGCTATCTATGTGGCAGCAACTGATTCAGCTATTGCCCGGTACAATAGCCT
>JAHEZC010000207.1:3070-5736 GCA_023251275.1 Parafilimonas sp.
AGAGAGTTTCATCCGGCGCAAATATTGCCATAACGAAAGTAGCGACAAGCAGTTATCTCGCTTCCTCCGGATTTCCTACTTCCTCCGGGAGCCCATACAGTTCTGTTAAGGTAAGTACTACCGCAATCGGCAGCCAGCCTGTGCAAACCATTGCTTCTATACTGGCGCATGAAATTGGACATTGCATTGGGTTCCGGCACACTGATTATATGGACAGGAATTATAGCTGCGGAGGTGCACATACCAATGAAGGGGCTTCTAATGTGGGCGCAATTTTAATACCCGGCACTCCTTCAACCGCCGATGCTAATTCGTGGATGCTATCCTGCATTAATTCCGGCGGCAACAGGCCTTTCAATGTGAATGATGTGATTGCGTTGAATTATTTGTACAAATAAAAAATTGATCTTGCAAAATAAAAAAGTGCGGGCTGTGCCGATAGGTGCGGCCTGTTTGTTTTCAATTATCAGGTGATTTATTTCAGAGTTCAATTTCGCTGCTTCATTTTGAAGTAACAATTTAATCATTCTCAATGCCCTTACCAATCCCCAAAAACCTTACCTTTGCGCCTCAAAAATTTGAAACGCTGTTTCTCTAAAAACAAGCCGATCGTGAAAAATAAAAAAGATATGGTTGCCTGAATAAAAGGAAGAAAAAGATTAACAGTGTTCATTATAATAAAATAAAAAAACAACAAATAAAGAGTCATGGCTGATCTCAGGTTACTGCGAAATTTTGGTATTGCAGCTCATATTGATGCGGGCAAAACTACTACCACAGAGCGCATTTTGCGTTATACGGGTATGATACACAGGATAGGTGAAGTGCACGAAGGGGCTGCTACTACCGATTGGATGGAGCAGGAAAAAGAAAGGGGCATTACCATTACTTCCGCTGCGGTAAGCTGCCAGTGGAATTTTCCTACGGAGCAGGGAAAGCCTTCGGCAGACACAAAAAAATATTATTTCAACATTATTGATACACCCGGCCACGTAGATTTTACGGTGGAGGTAGAGCGTTCCATGCGTGTACTTGATGGACTTATTGCATTATTCTCTGCAGTGGATGGAGTAGAGCCTCAGTCCGAAACAGTATGGCGGCAGGCAAACCGCTACGGAGTGCCGCGTATCGGATTTGTAAATAAAATGGACCGTGCAGGCGCTGATTTCTTAATGGTCGTGGGGCAGGTAAAAGAAATGCTTGGTGCAAAATCGGTTCCGCTTCAATTGCCGATTGGAGCCGAAGACAACTTTAAGGGCGTCGTTGACCTTATTCAAATGAAAGGTATTATCTGGGATGATGCCACAGAAGGAATGACCTATAAGGAAATTCCTATTCCCGCTGATATGCAGGAAGATGTGGAATACTGGAGAGGCCAGTTGATTGAGGCAGTTGCTGAGTACGATGAAAAATTACTGGAAAAGTTTTTTGAAGACCCTGCCTCCATTACCGAAGATGAAGTGCATGAAGCTATCCGTAAGGCGACACTTGACCTCAGCATTGTGCCGATGCTCTGTGGCAGTTCATTTAAGAATAAAGGCGTGCAGACGGCTTTGGATGCTGTATGCCGTTATCTGCCTTCTCCATTGGATTTACCTCCGACAAAGGGTGTTGACCCTGATTCGGGTGAAGAAATAGAGCGGAAAGCTGAAGCCAAAGAGCCTTTTGCTGCATTGGCATTCAAGATAATGACCGATCCATTTGTGGGGCGTCTCGCCTTCTTCCGCTGCTACAGCGGCAGGCTCGAGGCAGGCTCGTATGTTAAAAATATGCGCAGCGGAAAAAATGAACGGATCAGCCGCATCATGAAAATGTTTGCCAACAAGCAAAACCCGGTTGACTTTATCGAGGCGGGTGATATTGCTGCTGCTGTTGGTTTCAAGGAAATAAAAACAGGCGATACATTGTGTGATGAAAAACACCAGATCGTTCTTGAAAATATGTTTATTCCCGAGCCGGTGATCTCGGTGGCCATCGAGCCTAAGACCCAGGCTGATGTGGATAAAATGGGTATGGCTGTCGCCAAATTGATAGAAGAAGATCCCACGCTGCGTGTGAAGACGGATGAAGAAACAGGGCAGACCATTCTTTCGGGCATGGGTGAACTGCATCTCGAAATTATTATTGACCGCATGAAGCGTGAGTTCAAAGTGGAAGTAAACCAGGGCAATCCGCAGGTAGCTTATAAAGAAGCCTTTACCAAAACGGTAGGACACCGTGAAGTGCTGAAAAAACAAACTGGTGGACGCGGCAAATTTGCTGATATTATTTTTGAATTTGGCCCCGCAGATAAGGAGTGGATGAAGGAAAACCCGGGAGCGCATTTCCAGTTTGTGAATGACATTTTCGGCGGTTCTATTCCGCGTGAATTTGTTCCTTCCATTCAGAAAGGTTTCCAGGCAGCAATGGGTACCGGTGTTCTGGCAAGCTACCCGGTAGAAAATATGAAAGTAAGGGTATATGATGGAAGTTTTCACCAGGTGGACTCCGATTCTATGAGCTTTGAAATCTGCGCCAGGGCGGGTTTCCGGGAGGCCGGTAAAAAAGCAAAGCCTGTATTACTGGAACCTATTATGAAAATAGAAGTGGTAACACCTGATCAGTATATGGGTGATGTGACAGGTGATCTCAACCGCCGCCGCGGAATGCTGGAAGGCATGGATAAC
>JAHEZC010000208.1 GCA_023251275.1 Parafilimonas sp.
ATAAAAATTTATGAGACCCTTGACGATAAAACAGGTGTTGCAAAAACACTTGTATTTATTGCAGATGCATATTACGGGCAAGATAATATTTCCGGAAGTTTAGAAAAATTTAGTGAAGCCCTGCAATTATTTAAAGAAACCGGGATGAAGCTAGGAATAGCTTATTGCTGCTTTAGTATGGCAGCATTATATCTTGAACAGGGTAAATATGCTGAGGCTTTAAGTACCGATTCTGCTTCTATATTAATTTACAGGAAAGCCGGGCATAAAAGGGGATTAGCTGAAGCCTTATCAACTCTCGCATCCATTTATCACAGGCAGGGAAAACTTGAGTATGCTTCTAACAATAAACAAAATGCTGAAACCAAATTCAATGATGCATTAAAAAACTACTTTGAAGCATTGGAATTAGTTGAAGATTTAGGGGCCAAAGGAGGCATTTCATGGACTAATCTTGATATCGGGGAAGTGTATCTCACAAAGAAAAACTATGAGAGAGCAAAATTCCATTTTGAAAAAGGTCTTCTTATAGCTAAAGAAATCAAATCAAACGAACGTATTAAAGTAAGTTATAATGACCTTGCAAAATTAGACAGTGCAACCGGGAACTTTAAACAGGCTTACGATCATTATAAATTGTATGTCTTATATCGTGATAGTTTAATCAATGAGGAAAACACAAAAAAATCTTTACAAACAAGTATGCAGTATGAGTTTGATAAAAAAGAATCAATTGCCAAAGCAGAACAAGGCAAAAAAGATGAAGAAGCAAAGAGAATAAAAAATCAACAGTACTTTACGATTGCTGGTTTAGTCATTATTGTATTAGTGGTTGTAATTATAGCCTTGATACAATTCCGGAGTAAGAGGCATAAGCAACAAGCAAACATTGCATTACAGCAGCAAAAAGAAAAAGTAGAAAATACTTTGTCAGAACTCAAATCCACCCAAGCCCAACTCATCCAATCAGAAAAAATGGCTTCGCTTGGAGAACTCACTGCAGGCATTGCACATGAAATTCAAAACCCGTTAAACTTCGTGAATAATTTTTCTGACGTAAATAAAGAGTTGCTTGAAGAATTAAAAGGAGAAGTTGATAAAGGAAACATAGATGAAGTAAAAGCAATTGCAAATGATGTAATTGTTAACGAAGAAAAAATAAACCATCATGGCAAACGTGCAGATGCAATTGTAAAAGGAATGTTGCAACACTCACAAAAGAGCACAGGACAAAAAGAATCTACAGGCATCAATGCATTGTGCGATGAATATTTGCGATTGGCTTATCATGGTTTAAAAGCAAAAAATAAGGACTTCAATGCAACGATGAAAACGGATTTCGATACCAGCATTGAAAAAATAAATATCATTCCCCAGGACATTGGAAGAGTATTATTGAATTTATATAACAATGCATTTTATGCTGTTACAGACAAGAAGAAGCTGCTATCCGCCCCGGGCGGATATGAGCCAACAGTTTCAGTGAGTACGAAAAAAGAAAATGACAAAATCATCATATTTGTTCGTGATAATGGCAATGGCATTCCGCAAAAAATAGTTGATAAAATCTTTCAACCCTTCTTCACTACCAAACCTACGGGGCAGGGAACAGGATTGGGTTTGAGTTTGAGCTATGATATTATAAAAGCGCATGAAGGAGAAATAAAAGTGAAAAGTAAAGAAGCCCGCCCGGATGACCCGGTCGGACGGGGAGAAGGGAGTGAGTTTATAATTACATTACCGCAATAATGACAAAATGAATTAATTTTTAACTGATTTTTTAAAAACTCATGATGAAAATATTTTTACCCGCATGCATATACGTTATATCGTGCATTTTACTCTTTTCTGTTACCGGGAATACCCAGTCAATTACAGACACTATCACATCTGCATCACAGCCATCCTCTCTTGAAAAAGGTTTATTCGAAACAGAAGAAATGCTGGAAATTACCCTGAGCGGAAACATGCGTGAATTATTAAACGACAGGGGTAAAATTTCCCAATTCCATCCCATGCTTCTTACATACACAAAGGAAGACAGCAGCGAGGTATCACTGGAGGCAGAAATAAGAACAAGAGGCCATTTCCGCAAGCTCAGGGAAAATTGCTTCTACCCTCCGCTGCTGATAAATTTTTCAAAAACCGAATCGCTGAAGTCTTCTGTTTTCAAAGAACAGGATAAATTGAAACTCGTGATGCCTTGCCAGGGTGATGAATATGTGATACATGAATGGCTGGTGTATAAATTATATAACCTTGTAACGCCAAAGAGTTTCAGGGTGCATCTCGTTAAAATAAAACTGAATGATACAAGAACGAAAAAGATCACTGCGCCTTTCTATGGTATGTTGCTCGAAGAGCATGACCAAATGGCAAAAAGAACGGGCACTGTTTCCATTAACAGGAAAATGCGGCCTGAGCAAACCGAGCCTGACGCTTTTTTAACAATGGCAGTATTTGAATACCTGGCAGGCAACACTGACTGGTCTGTACAATACCTGCAAAATATTAAACTGCTGGCTTTGGATTTGAATGCAGCGCCGACAACTGTTCCCTACGATTTTGATCTTGCCGGAATAGCAGATGCACCGTATGCAAAACCGGCAGAAGAACTGCAGATGAACTCAGTTCGCCAACGGCGCTACCGCGGCTATTGCATGCAGGATATGAAAAAATTTGACTCGGTGATTGCTTTATACAACCGGTTAAAAAAAGACATTTACAGCGTGTATTCCGATTGCCCCCTGCTGGATGCAAAATATAAAAAGGCCACCATAAAATACCTGGATGAATTTTATGCAACAATCAATAACGCAGGCGCAGTGAAAAAAGAATTTGAATATCCATGCGATAAAAACGGAACCGGCAATGTGGTGATTAAAGGCCTGAGAGAAGATTAAACTCCTTGATAAATTGTACACGTGTTGTTAGAAAAAAGGCATGTAAAATCTTTCTGCTGTCTTTTTCACAAAAAACAGGTGAAGGGTTGTGTTTGAACCTGGCGTATATTCATATATGTTATCCTGTTAACCTGATGAATATTTTAACCCATGCTTATGACAAAGTCGGATATTCATAAAATAGTAAGGCCAGCCGGCAGAAAGCTGTGTTTATTATTTTTTTGGTGTTATTTTTTTTGCAGCGGCAACTCCCAGTCAAATAATATTGACACATTAGAGGTGACTCATGGATTCGGCATAGACAGTACAGGCGCTGACAGGCTTAACGCTGTGAGTAAACAATACTGGAGAAAAAAAATTGATTCATCCGTCTATTATGCACAACAGGCTTTGCAGCTTTCCCTGAAATTGAATTATAAAAAAGGGGCAGCCGAAGCTTACAGAAATATGGGTGTAACAAATATGTTTTCAGGAGACAAAATCCTTGCAAAGCAATACCTGTTGAAAGCGCTGAATTTATTTTCTGCGGTGAATGATGGAAATGGAATCGCAGCAACTTATAATAACCTTGGTGTTTTGCATACTTATTTATCTGAATTTTCTATCTCCTTTAATTACCTTGATTCAGCTTTGGTATTTTTTCGCAGAATGGCTGATAAAGAGGGTGAAGGTTCCGCATTGAATTACATTGCAATAAATTTTCAGGCGCAGGGCAATTATCAAAAAGCCATTGATTATTGTTTGCAGGGATTCGAAATAAGAAAGCAGATCAATGATCATGAAGGCGTTGTTTTCTCTCTCATTAATGTTGGCAATATGTACCTTGAAGTAGGCCAGGCGGAAACGGCGCTTAATTTTTACAACCAGAGTGTTTCCTATGCGCAGGCTCATAATATGAAACCCTTCAACTATTCATTAAACCAAATAGGGAAAACTTATCTTAAGTTAAAACAATATGATAAAGCTGAATCCTATCTCGTCAGGAAGATAAACGGGAAAGAAATGCAGATCAGCGACCATCTTGCTGCCGGTGAGTTGTACAGTGCTATAGGCAAGTTTGATAGCGCAATTATGCAGTTTAAAATAAGTCTCGCAGAGGGGAATAGTAACACTAAGGCCTTATCTCTTATGGGACTTAGTAAGGCAGCATTAAAGCAAGAAGCGTATGAATTGGCTATGTCTTATGCAAAACAGGCTTATGGTATTGCTGAGTCATTGCAAAACAAACTTACCCAGGCCGATATTGCCAATGTGCTGGCAGAATTATATAAGATCAACGGTGAGTATAAAAAAGCGATTCGGTATTTTGAATTTGCACATTCAATTACTGATTCTGTTACCGGCGAAAACTACCAGCGAAAACTCGCTTTTACCGAGTCGAAAAATGAAATTGAAAATGAACAGGCGCATGTAAGATTATTATCAACCGAAAAGGAACTGCAGGCGCAAAAATTGAAAGATGAAGAATTTCTGAAAAAGTTCATTATTATTTTATTTGCATTTGCAGTAATCATTGCATTCCTTATTATCCGAAATATCAATGGCAAGAGAAAAAAAATTCAATCTCAGAAAGATCAGATAGAATTTGAAAGAGCGAAGGTTGAAAAGGCTTATGAGGAGCTTCAGGCCACTCAATCCCAACTCATCCAATCAGAAAAAATGGCATCACTCGGAGAACTTACTGCAGGTATTGCACATGAAATACAAAACCCATTAAACTTCGTAAATAATTTCTCGGAAGTCAGTAACGAACTGCTCGATGAAATGAAAACCGAGCTTGCATCCGGCAACCAGCAACTGGCAACCGAAATTGCTGAAGATGTAAAACAAAATCTTGAAAAAATACTCCATCATGGCAAACGTGCAGAGAGTATAGTAAAAGGCATGCTGCAACATTCACGCATCAGCACAGGGCAAAAAGAATCCACCGATATTAATGCCTTGGCAGATGAATGTTTGCGGTTGAGCTATCATGGACTTCGGGCAAAAGACAAGTCATTTAATGCAGAAATGAAAACTGATTTTGATGAGAGCATTGGAAAAATAAATATTGTGCAGCAGGACATAGGAAGAGTATTGCTCAATATGATCAACAACGCTTTTTATGCCGTAAGCGAAAGGCGAAAGGTGGAGGGCGTGGGGTATAAGCCTTCTGTTTCGGTAAGTACAAAAAAATTAAGTGATAAAATTGAAATGAGAATAAAGGATAACGGCAACGGTATTCCACAAAAAATAGTTGACAAAATCTTTCAACCCTTCTTTACCACTAAACCAACAGGGCAGGGAACAGGATTGGGTTTGAGCTTGAGTTACGATATTGTGAAAGCACATGGCGGCGAAATAAAAGTGGAAACAAAAGAAAATGAGGGATCAGAATTCATCATTCAATTACCCATCACAACTTAATAGCAGAACATGAAAAAATTATTTTTCCATATTACGTTTTGTTTACTGCTGCTCGGCGGAATTGAATTGCCTGCACAGGACCTCCGTTTTAAGACGGTTCTTGATAACCCCAATAATTTTATTTTTGATATGAAACAGGATGAGCTGGGATTCTTCTGGCTTTTAAATGCCGCAAGTGGGTTGCAAAAATTTGACGGAGTAAAGCTTCAGACTTTCTTAAATGATCCCGGTAGTCCAAATTCAGTAGCTCCCGGTAGAATTAGATCTTTGATTATAGATGCTGATAATATCATCTGGCTTGGCACGCATGGTTCGGGCCTGGATAGATCAGACCCGGCCACAAATATTTTTACCCATTTCCGGTACAACGCAAAGAATGCTATTAGTTTAAGTAATGATACCGTCAGTGCAATTTTGGA
>JAHEZC010000209.1 GCA_023251275.1 Parafilimonas sp.
GGCAAATGAATTTCTTTTCTGAAATCTTTTAACTGCTCAAAGAGTTTAGAAATTGTCATTCCGTTGGCAATCGCTTTTGTACTGCTTGCCTGTATCACCGGGCCATCAGCCAATGGATCACTATACGGCATACCAAGCTCTATCATGTCTGCGCCGTTATCCTGTAAGGCTTTCAGCACTTTGAACGTACTATTTAAATCAGGATAGCCCGCCGTACAGTAAACATTTAAAATATTGTTCGACTTCTTAATAAATAATTCTTTTATCCGGTTCATTTTAAAAATATTCAATAAACAACACTCAATATTCAATTTCAAAGAAATGAAAGAATAGAAGTCACTTATTTTTTTGATTATTCTTTTTAGCTGTTTCGATACTTTTTGAAATAATTGCAATGAGTTCTTCCGTTTCTTTAAAAATATTATCAAGCTTTGAAACAGGTTTTATCATTTCCTTTTTCCTGATAAGTTTCAGACAAACCCTTGTTTCCTTTAGCTCCTTCAAAACAATTTTCATCTTATGAATAAAGTCGTCGCGAGACTCTGCGGCTTGTGCCTCTCCATATAATAAAGATGGAGCAAGACCACACCTGATAAGCTGAGCCGCTATATAATTGCCTGCTCTTGAAGTAGGTAATGCTTCAACAATATCAATAATTCTTGATGAAAAATCTACTAATCTATCTTCTAAATCAAATACTCTTCCAGGCATACGCTATGTTTACATTGGTTATTGGTCATTAAGTATTGAATGTTGAATATTTTTTATTTGCCTCCCCGATGTCACCTTATGCAAGTATAAGGCGTAACCGTCTGAGAAAAACTAAATAACGTTGATGCAAAAGCATTTTTCATTTCCCTTCCATTGCCTTCATATACGTCGCCAGGTCCTTATCGCCTCTCCCGCTTAAACACAGCACCACAACATCTGTTTCATTAAACTTCATTTGTTTCAAAGCTGCCAATGCATGCGCACTTTCCAATGCAGGAATAATTCCTTCTAACTTCGCCAGTTCAAATGCTGCATGTAAAGCTTCATCATCTGTTGCACTGAGAAATTTTGCACGCCCACTGTCAAACAAGTGTGCCTGCAATGGACCGATACCGGGATAATCCAGACCGGCTGAAATGCTATGTGGTTCTACCACCTGTCCATCTGCAGTCTGCATCACGAGACTTTTACTCCCATGCAAAACTCCCGGTTTCCCAAGTTGTGTAGTTGCAGCACTGTGCCCACTTTGCAAACCAAGACCTGCTGCTTCCACAGCGATCAACTGTACACTTAACTCATCGAGATAATGGTAAAACGCACCTGCTGCATTGCTGCCACCGCCTACGCAAGCCATGATATGTGTGGGTAATTCACTTCCGGTTTTTTCTTTCAACTGCCAACGTATTTCTTCACTGATCACACTTTGAAACCGTGCCACCATATCAGGATAAGGATGCGGGCCTACCACGCTGCCGATAATATAATGTGTGTCAACCGGGTTATTGATCCAGTCACGTATCGCTTCATTGGTTGCATCTTTTAATGTCTTGCTGCCGCTTTTCGCAGGTATCACGGTTGCGCCAAGCATTTTCATACGCGCCACATTCGGCGCCTGTCGTTCAATGTCTTTCTCACCAATATACACGATACACTCCACACCTTTCAATGCGCACACTGTTGCTGTAGCCACACCATGTTGACCGGCGCCTGTTTCAGCAATGATACGTTTCTTACCGAGACGCAAAGCCAACAAAATTTGTCCTATGGTATTGTTGATCTTATGTGCACCCGTATGACAAAGGTCTTCACGCTTCAAATAAACATTGGTGCTGTATTGTTTACTCAACCGCTGCGCAAAATATAATGGTGTCGGTCTGCCTGCATAATCATGCAGTAATTCCTGAAATTCTTTTTGAAACGATGGCTCATATATAATCCCTAAATATTTTGTACGAAGTTCTTCCACATTGCGGTATAGCATTTCGGGAATATACGCACCGCCGAATTTGCCGTAGTAACCGTGGGGGTTGGGGTGTTGGTATGTTGGTGTTGTTATCATACTTATTGTCTGAACTGTGATTTTATCCTTATTTTCCTGATAAGCCTGATTAGTAGATTCCTCTTTATTCTTTTATTTCCGAATTAAACTTCTTATTGAATAATCTTTTCCACTCAAGGCTGTTAGCCCCAAAATTTACAAGCATTCCTACTTCGAGGTTATATGCTTCAAGATAATTCATAGCCTGTGCAAGATGGATATTGTCAAGCACAGATAATGCTTTTAGCTCAACTGATATTTTTTCTTCAACCAGGAAATCAACTCTTCTCTCTCCAATATGCCTTTCACGATAATAAATTTTCATAGAAAATTCCCGTTGAAATGCAAGTCCAATCAATTCAAACTCTATAGCTAATGCTCTTTGATAAATTACCTCCTGAAATCCATTCCCAAGAATGCCGTGCACATTCATGCAGGCTTTGATAATTTTTTCAGTTATATCGCTATACTTATATTCCAAATAATCGGTTTTCAGGTAAATAAGCTTAATAAGTTTAAAATCGTGGTTCAGACATTTGGCCGCAACTCCTCCACAAACTTTTTCACCTTTTCCATATCCTTCACTCCCGGCATTATTTCAAACCTGCTGTTGATATCAACTGCAAAAAGATCTTTTGCTACAGGGTCTTCAGAAAATTCCCGCAGCTTTTCCACATCTTCCAAACCTATACCGCCGCTGAGAAAAAAAGGCTTCCGGATATTTAAGCCTTTCAAAAATTCCCAGTTAAATTTTTTTCCGGTACCTCCATAAGCTGCACCTTCCGTATCAAACATAAACATATCCGCTACATCATAATACTCCCTTATCTTCCATTCAATATTATCGTCTTCATTAATGCGGAAAACTTTTACAACTGTTATATAGTCGGCAATCTTCTCACAAAATTTGGGTGTTTCATTTCCGTGTAGTTGCACTACATACAAGCCGCAGTTATCCACGGCCTGGAGTATTTCATCCACTTCTGCATTCACAAATACTCCCACTTTATTGATCTTTCCGCGAATTCTTTTTACTTCTGTTGCCGGCATATATTTAAAAATATAGCGCGGGCTTTTGGGGTAAAATATAAAACCCGCAAACTCTACCCCCATCGCATCAAGCTGATTCACCTGGTCTGCTCTCGTCATGCCGCAAACTTTAATACGCATGTTGCTTTGCTTTTAATTGTTGAACAAATTCAGCAAAAGCAATCGAAGGATCAGGCTGCTTCATAAAATTTTCTCCAATAAGAAAACCTTTGAAGCCTGCTTCTTTTAAAATTATGATCGTGTCTGTATTACTGATACCGCTCTCCGCGACAGCAATTTTATCTGCTGGAATTTTCTGAATAAGTTTTAATGATGTGTTGATGTCCACCTCAAATGTTTTCAGGTTGCGGTTGTTCACACCTACCATGTCCACATTATCGCAGATATGATCCAGTTCCTGTGCATCATGTATTTCAAGCAGCACTTCGAGTTCCAGTTTTTTTGCAGCAGCGGCAAGTTGCCTTACTTCTTCTTTTGATAAACATGCAGCGATGAGTAAAATCACATCGGCACCAATGCTTCTTGCTTCGTACAATTGGTATTCATCAATGATAAAATCTTTTCGCAAAATCGGAACGGATACAATATTTCTTGCCTCAAGCAGATCATCATTTGTGCCGCCAAAATATTTTTCATCTGTAAGAACAGAAATACCCGCTGCGCCAGGTTCGTAAGCGGAAACAACATTTTTTAATCCTGCTTTATCATTGATGATCCCTTTTGAAGGAGATTTTCGTTTGAACTCTGCAATAATACCTGTTGAATTTTTTTTAAGTAATGATTCTCTGAGTGAAAAGCGTTTTTCCCGGTAATGCGGAAATGATTGCCATGCTTCTACAGGCAGCATCTTCTTCTTTAATGCAACTTCTGTTTTTTTATCTGCTATTATTTTATCCAGAATGTTCATGTAGCAATTTAATAACACAACTATTCAACAATTCAATTTTGTATTTCAATCAACTTTTTCAAACAACCATAAGCTTTTCCGCTTTCTAAACTTTCCACCGCTGCATGATAGGCATCATCGTATATTTTATACTCACCGGTACAATGCAATGCCATCGCTGCATTCGCAAGCACCACTGCATTCTGTGCCCATGTACCTTCTCCTTTGATGATCTTTAAAAATATCTTTGCGGCCTCTTCCACAGAGTTACCTCCGTAAATATCCTGCGGCTCGACAAGACGCTTACCCAATTGTTCCGGTGTCATGATCTGCTCACCATTGTTGGTAATAACTTTTGTATCGTTTGTCAAAGAGATTTCATCGTATCCATCCAATCCATGAATGATAGTGAAAGCGTTGTCAGTTTGTTGCAGAAGATAATTGTAAATTCTTGCCATTTCCAGGTTGAATACTCCGACCAACTGATATGCAGGTGAAGCCGGATTGACCATCGGACCGAGCATATTGAAAAATGTTCTCACGCCAAGATTTCTTCTTATCTGTCCAACAGCTTTTAATGCAGGATGAAAAAATGGCGCATGGAGGTAACAAATATTCGCTTCTTCAATTTCTCTTTTCAACTGATCATTATTATTCTTGAATTTATATCCAAGCTGCTCCATTACATTCGATGCGCCGCTGATAGAAGATGCGCCGTAATTACCATGCTTCACGATTTTCTGTCCTGCACCGGCAGCAATAAAACAACTGAGAGTAGAAATATTGAAAGTATTTTTTCCGTCGCCACCTGTGCCTACAATATCCATTACAGGATACCCATTCACATCTACTTTTATACACAGTTCAAGCAGTGCATCACGAAAGCCCTGCAACTCTTCGATGGTGATACTGCGCATGAGATAAACTGTCATAAAGGCTGTGATTTCATGTTCATTGTAGAGACCTTTTCCGATACCCAGCAAAACATCTTTTGCCTGGTTTCTGTCAAGTGTTTTGTGTTCAAATAAGAACTGAAGTATTTTTTTCATACCCCTAACCCCTAAAAGAGGATTTTGCCTTAAGCCCCTTAGAGGAACTTAAGAAATGAATAAATATATTTTACTTAACCCTCCCTCTCCCCTTTAGGGGTTAGGAGCGTCCCTTAACCAATTCCTCATAATCTTTTCCCCATCAGGTGTCAACACGCTCTCAGGATGAAACTGCACACCCCGCACATCATAAGTCTTATGCTGCAATCCCATGATGTAGCCATTATCATCTTCCACAGTAATCTCTAACTGATCCGGAAAATTTTCTTTGCTTACTATCCAACTGTGATACCGTCCGACATTAATTTCATCAGGCAAACCTGTGAATAAAGAGTGGCTCACTCTGGCAGAGTGAGCCACTCTTACCGGGGTTGCCACACCATGAAAAACAGCAGAAAGATTTACCAGCTTTGCGCCAAATGCCTCGCCTATTGCCTGGTGACCCAAACACACACCCAATATGGATTTGGCGGATGCATATTCCTTTATCAATGGTAATAGCAGTCCTGCTTCTTCCGGGATACCCGGGCCGGGCGATAAAATTATTTTATCATATTTCTTTACTTTTTCCAATGGAATTTGATCGTTACGATATACATCTACCTTGTAATGGATTATCTTTTCTATAAGATGCACAAGGTTATAAGTGAATGAATCGTAATTGTCGAAAACGAGTATCCTAAGGTTGTTGCTCATATATATTCAATTGTA
>JAHEZC010000210.1 GCA_023251275.1 Parafilimonas sp.
ATAGCAGACCTGCTTGATGCAAATAAAATCGAATATGGCAACACAACGAAACTTTTCAAAGGCTATAATTATTTTACCGGCAAAGAAGAAAATGCTTCAGATGATACTTATCAACTGGCGGTCTCTGCTTATCAGCCCAAAGGAAAATTGGTGAAAGTTTTATTTGAACCAAAAAGTTCTCTCAGTGACTCTGCAACCTACGATATTACCGCCTGGTCAGTTCCTTATGCTTATGGCGTTAAAGCTTATGGCGTTAAAGAAAAACTGGAAATATCTCCTTATACTTTGAAACCGCCGCCGGCAAATGTGCAATCCGGCTATGGTTTGCTCATTCCTTATACTTCGTTAAATGCAGCAAAGGTCTTATGCTGCCTGTTGCAACAAAATGTAAAACTGCGTTTTTCGCAAAGCCCTTTTATTTACAATCATAAGAATTATGAAAGAGGAACATTAATAGTTCTCAAAGGAAATAATGTTGCCAACTGGAACGAGATCACCAACAAAGTATGTGCAATGTTTAATGTGCAGGCTGATGGAGTAGAAAGCGGATTCATGGAGAAAGGACCGGATTTCGGCTCAGATGCAATGAAGTTTATACATTCCCCCAAAGTCGCTTTGCTTACAGGGAGAGAGGTTTCATCAGAGGCGGCAGGAGAGGTGTGGAATTTCTTTGACCAGTCTCTGAACTATCCAATCACCCAGTTAAATGCAAATGACCTTGAATACCTGAAACTTGATAATTACAATGTGCTCATAATGCCTGATGGCTATTATTCCAGTATAAGTAACAAAGCCGTGTCTGATAAATTGGAGAGTTATGTAAAAAACGGAGGAAAGATTATTGCTATGGAAAATGGCGCGGCATCACTTTCTGTTTTGGGGTGGAGCGGATTAAAACTGAAAGCAGATAAGGACGACGATGATACAACTAAATCTGAACCAGATTATTCACTGCTGAAAAAATATGGTGAAAGCACTAGAAATTATCTTACCACCTTTATCCCGGGGGCAATTTATAAAACTGAACTGGATAATACATACCCGCTGGCTTATGGTTACCCGGATTTTTATTATACTTTGAGGCAGGACAAAAGATTATATGAATTTCTGAAATCAGGATGGAATGTAGGTATAATTAAAAATACGAATTACATCAGCGGATTTGTAGGAAGCAAGCTGAAGCCTGCTTTGAAAGATGGATTGCTGATTGGTGAAAAAGATTACGGAAGAGGAAATATTGTAATTTTCGCAGACAACCCTTTATTCCGTTTGTTCTGGCAAAATGGAAAGCTGATGTTTGCCAACGCAGTATTTCTTGTAGGGCAGTAAAATGAAGTACGAAGCGGGAAGCAGGAGGTACGAAGTACGGTTTATGATTTGCGATTTGATTGCAGATTCTGGTGCGAGACGTAGGATTTTTTCAAAATGCAACCATTTAACTTTTCACCATTGACTATTCACCATTAACCTTTTTCCTTTCACGTTTGACGTTTCTCCATTCACTGCAATTCACACAGCGCTTCATCAAGATTTTTTACAAGCTCTTCAGCATTTTCCAAAGAAAAAACAAGCGGTGGTTTAATTTTCAAAACATTGTGCAGGGGGCCATCGGTACTTAGCAGGAAACCCCTGTCTTTCATTCGCTCAATAACAATATCTATTTCATGCACTGCAGGCTCCAGTGTATTCCTGTCTCTTACCATCTCTGCACCAATGAATAAACCATGACCACGCACATCACCGATGATGGGATGCTTATGCATTAATTGTTTTAATCCATCTAATAATTGATTACCAACTTTCAGGGCATGCTGTTGTAATTCTTCTTCTTTAATTACATCCAACACTGCCAGGCCTGTTGCCATTGAAACGGGATTGCCGCCATAAGTGTTGAAATATTCCATGCCATTATTGAATGCATCAGCGATTTCATTCGTAGCCACAACTGCTGCCAATGGATGACCATTACCAATTGGCTTACCCAATACAACAATATCGGGCTCCGCTTCCTGCAATTCAAAACCCCAGAATGTATCGCCCAACCGGCCAAAGCCCACCTGCACTTCATCAGCAATGCAAATGCCACCCGCTGCCCTTATATGTTTATACACTTCCTGTAAGTAATGAGGCGGCAAAGGAATTTGTCCACCCACACCCAATAAAGTTTCGCAAATAAACGCCGCCGGAGTTTTTCCTTCTTTCTTCAACTCTGTAATAATACGTTCAACATCGGCTGCATATTTTCTACCGGCATTTGCATCTCCATATTTATAAACGCCACGATACAAATCAGGGTTGATGGCTTTGTGTATATACGGCTTCTTACCAAACCCACCTTTGCCATCAAATTTATACGGGCTCATTTCAATGGCAGCAGTTGATGTACCATGATAAGCGTGATCCAGCACAATTACATCTTGTTGTTTCGTAAAATGACGGCTTATTCTTATCGCCAGATCATTTGCCTCGCTGCCGCTGTTGGTGAAATAACAAACCTGCAGTTTTGCCGGAAGCCTTGCTGTAAGAGCTTTTGCATACGTTACAATATTATCGTTCAGGTATCTTGTGTTGGTGTTGAGCGTTGCAATTTGTTTTTGCATTGCTTTTACAACGGTTGAATGACAATGCCCTACATGACTTACATTGTTTACGCAATCAATGTAAGTGTTGCCTTTGTCGTCGTATAAATATTGCAACGCACCTCTTACAATCTTCAAATGTTTTTTATAACTAACGCTCAGGTTGCGGCCAATATATTTTTTTCTTTGCTGAAGAATATCATTATAATCATCATTAATCAAGCCTTCAAAACCACAGGCTTTCCTGAAATTATTCTGCGCCTTAATGGGATTGATGCGGATAAGCTTATACAATAATTCCCATGCGGGTTTTTCAGAAATAAAATGATGTTCGTTACCGGTCGCGATAAAAGCATTATAAGCAGATTGTGTTACACTGATGCAAAGCCTCGCAGCAATAAGATAATACAACAGATCAAACTCCTGTTCTTTTAGCGGGTATGTTTCGTGGTAACCTTTCACAACAAGCGATGCAGCATGCAAAGGATTATTGTGGTTGAGCATGGCATAAGTACACGCAACTGCAAGGTTATTAATGAGTGCAGTATAAACCATATCGCCAAAATCAATCAGACCCGAAACCTTATCGCCCTGAACCAGTACATTGTAATCATTCGCATCGTTGTGTGTATATGCATGACGAAGGGAAGAAAGAACAGGCAGCGCTTCAGTTTCAAACTGCAACAAAAAGTAGGCGGCGATTCTTCTGCGCTCATGATTTTTTATGTATTGAACTTTTGCATTGGCATCCGTTGCAGTACTGATATCCCAAACATAGCGGCGGTGCATGGCAGGATGTTTAAAATCTTTGAGGGCATTATCCATTTCGCCCAAAAAATTTCCAAGATTTAATAATAATTCATCAGGATGTTCCTTTACATCCACCCAAAAATCTCCTTCGAGGAAACTAAGCAGGCGGAGATAATAATTTTTGCCCTCCGCCTTTATCGGAGTCAATTCTTTTCCTTCGATATTCAGTACATATTTATTGAACTTATCTGCAACGGCACTTGCAGAAAGATGATTTACAATTTTAACCTGGGCATCAAAAAAATCATACCCATCTTTATCAGCGGCGATTTTGAAAATATATTTCTTTCCATCATTGGCAGTGAGCAGATAATTTAATTCATATTCCCCGGTTAATGATTTTACCTGTACATCAAGCTGGTAATATTCTTTTACTGCTTCCCGGATATATTCTTCTGAAAAATGCATAGTCATTTTCAAGTAAAATTCAATTTATGCCATTCATGTTTCACGTTTGCCCTTTCACCTTTCACGATTAATTTTAATCAGCACCCGGTTGCCGTGGGTTTTCATGAATGTCAATCCTGCATCATCACCCTGACCGATGTCCTGAAATCCTTCCTGCTCATATTTCACCACGAGGTGATCGTGGGTAATTACAAGAAACAGCGGAAATTGGTGCTGCATTGCAAACTCTTCCCTTGCATTAATAACCGAACCCGCCACATGCTCGTTGCGGTGTGAGCGTGCAGCCATATTGCGTGAAAAAACAGCGATGGGTGCATATTCTGTAGGGATGGCTACGAGGTCAAATGATTGTGCGCCTATGTATTCCTCAAGGGCATTGATTACTGCAATCCTCGCAGCGCCGACAATAGCGCCATTATCTTTTACTATAAAATGAAACGCATCCGGGTCATGCTTGTCATGCACGCCATCGGGAAATTCTTCTGGTGTTATCCATCCCTCTTCAAGGCATACTTCTTTTCTGAAAAAATAAATATCCTGCAGTGCTTGTGTATCGCTGTTATCCACTAATTCTACCGGCCAGTGTTTTATCTCGTCCATTTTTTATTATTATTGATATTCAATGAAAAATGATGGGTTGAAGATAAATAGAAATGGGCAGAAAGAAAGAATGCAGTCCTGCATCGGAATATTCTCACCTGCTGGTTCCCGCTTTCGTGAGAAGATGGGCTACGGGTTTTTGATCGTATGCGCTGCCTGCAATGCTATGCTTGAAATCAATGTCTATTTTTTCTTAAATTGCGTCGCAGAATATACTCGCTGGATTGGCAGTAATTTTTTTGGTCATCGTATGCAATGACACTTGACATTGCATCTTACCATGAAACAATGACAAGACATTTGACCTTTTTTCTTTTCACACTTTTATTTTGGACATTTTCACAAGGACAAAAAATTGGTGAATACTATATTAGTATTCCAAGTGACACTTTGCAGAATTGCAGATTAAGATTTTTAAGCGACACTACAGTTGAATTAAGCACTGTACCCAGACACATGAGCCGACAATTATCAATTATTTTTAAGTATTCAATGTATGACACAACAATTAATATTTTGACAAAGGATATAAATAGTAATGACCGTTTTAGTTTAACAAGTTATGGCTACGTATATTTTATCAAATCAAATATTATGCTGATAAAAATTGACAATGGCTTCATAGATATCAAAAACTCTCTTATATATTTTCAGCAAAGCAATTCAAATGGTAGCTGCAAACTGTATTACATTATTGACCGAAAAACTTATGTACAAGATATGGGAGTAACTGATGGTTATGGGCTAATCAAAAAGGAACCGAAAAAAAATAAAAAGCTTGAAAACAAATTAAATAAGATTAAAGTTGACATAGACAAATATCATTTGGAATTTTTAAAAGGACTTGAAGCATATCAAAAAAATGGTGCAAAGTATGTTGGTGGAGTTATCATTATAACAAAAAAATAAAACTAACGCCAATAAAAGGCTTGATACAAGCGGACTGAGAGGTTATAAACCCAACCGTCTCTTTAAGGGGCAAAAAGAAAAAGAATAACAGGCTTTAAAATAATTTGCAAATAATAATCGTATGATGGGCAGTAATCATTTTGACGTAATAATTGTTGGAGGCAGTTATTCAGGACTTGCAGCAGGTATGGCTTTGGGCAGGGCGTTAAGAAAAGTGCTGATCATTGACAGCGGAAAACCCTGCAACAGGCAAACCCCCCATTCGCATAACTTTTTAACCCAGGACGGAAAGACCCCAAAAGAGATTGCGACACTTGGAAAACAGCAGGTGGAAATGTATCGCACTGTTGAGTTCTTCAAAGGCCTGGCAACAAACGGAACAGTATCCGA
>JAHEZC010000211.1:0-1825 GCA_023251275.1 Parafilimonas sp.
TCAATGCATGTCACAAGCCTGTCTATTTCTTCTTTCGTATTGTAAAATGAAAGCGACGCTCTCACTGTGCCGGGTATTTTGTAAAAATCCATCAAAGGTTGGGTGCAGTGATGCCCCGTACGGACGGCAATACCCTGCTTGTCTAATATTTCTCCCATATCAAAGGGATGAATATTTCCGACAAGGAAAGATATGGATGCTGCACGGTTCTCTGCCTGTCCAATGGAGCGCAATGATTTTACAGCACTCAATGCATCAAGCGCATACAACAATAGCTCATGTTCAGCTTCCTCTATCCATGGAATACCAATGCTGCTTACATAATCAAGCGCTGCACCTAAGCCGATGGCGCCGGATATATCAGGCGTGCCTGCTTCGAATTTATAGGGTAGCTCGTTATAAGTTGTTTTTTCGAAAGTCACGGTCTTTATCATATCACCACCTCCCTGGTAGGGAGGCATTTCATTCAGCCATTTTTCTTTCCCGTATAATACGCCAATCCCGGTAGGGCCATAAATTTTGTGTCCGGAAAAAACGGCAAAATCAACATCGAGCTCTTCAACATTGACAGGTAAATGCTGTATGCCTTGTGCAATATCCAGTAAAACAGGGATATCATTTTTGTGAGCGATTTCTATTATTTCCTCCACAGGATTGACTGTTCCAAGTGTATTGGAAACATAAGTCACAGCAACAATCTTTACATTAAATGAACGCAAAATTTTTTCATATTCATTCATCAGCAACTCACCTTTCTCATTGATGGGAATTACTTTCAAAACAGCCTTGCGGTCTTCGCAGATTATTTGCCAGGGAACAATATTCGAATGATGCTCCATAGCAGAGATGACTACGGCATCACCTTCCTTTATATATTTTTTCCCGAAGCTGGAGGCGACAAGATTGATACCGTCTGTAGTGCCTTTGGTAAAAATTATTTCAGCAGTTTTTTTTGCATGAATGAAATCAGCTACCTTTTTTCTTGCGTGCTCATAAGTTTCTGTCGCAAGCTGGCTGAGATGATGCACCCCGCGATGCACATTGCTGTTATACTCCCTGTAATATTGTTCTAAAGTATCCAGCACCTGGACAGGCTTTTGTGTGGTAGCAGCATTATCGAGGTAAACCAACTGATGCCCGTACACCATCGTCTGCAGAATGGGGAAATCATTTCTTATTCTTTCTATATCCGGCTTTTCAGTAGTTAATATTGTGGCATTTTCAATCATACAGTTGAGACATGTAATTCCTGATCAATTTTTCTATATGCGTTTTTAAAGGAAGGCTTTTTATTTTATTAGTGATATCAAATGCGAATGCATTTACCAGCAGGTTCCTTGCAGTAGTTTCACCGATACCTCTCGACCGAAGATAAAAAAGCGCTTCTGCATTCAGGCTTCCCACGGTAGCGCCATGACTGCATTTTACATCGTCTGCAAATATTTCCAGTTGAGGTTTTGAATCAATGACTGCTTTTTCACTCAGCAATAAATTATTATTCTGTTGAAAAGCGTTGGTTTTTTGCGCATCTTTCTGCACAAATATTTTTCCATTGAAGACTGCTTTGGCATTGCCCAGTAATACTCCTTTATAGTGCTCATTGCTGTTACATTCCGCAACGCGATGATCCACCAGGGTATGGTTATCTATCAACTGGTGATCTGCGGCGAGATATAAGCCAAACAGGTTACTTTGAGCATGTTTGCCATCCAGCGCAATATTCAGATTATTTCTTACCAGGTCAGCTTCGGGCAAACTGAATGTATAATTGTTATATACACTTTGGTGCTGTTGTGAAACCTGCGTATGCTGAATAAATCTCCGG
>JAHEZC010000211.1:1835-5688 GCA_023251275.1 Parafilimonas sp.
CCTTTTTTTCCTGCCTGGATATAACAATGATCAACTGATGCATTTTCTTCAAGGACAACCTCGCTGACACTGTTTACAAATATTGCCGAATCCTCTTTCGTATTGATGGTTGATTCTATTACCTGGACATGAGAGCCCGGATGTGCCACAACAAGATTTCTCGTCTGGAGAAAAATATCATCTTCCGAAGTATAAATATGAATGATGTGAACAGGTTTGTCAATCGATGTGGATGAGCCTGCTTCAAGGAATAACCCGGTTGTGAACATTGCCGTATTCAAAGCTGCGAATGAGCTTTTGCTTACATCTGTATATTTACCAAAATACTTATAAAAACTTTCTTCATTTTTAGCCTTGCCGAATGGCAGCAGCTTCACATTCATACCGCGTGGAAAGTCCGGCAGTTTACCGGATATTTTTCCATTTACCATCACAACTTTATAGCAATCAAGCGAGGGTATCGAAGCTGCTTTTACCAATTCTCCGATAAATTCTTTTTGTTCGTCACTTTCTTTTGTAATCTGGAACTGCTCTTTCAGATATGGAACAATATTCGTGTATTTCCAGTCTTCATTTTTGATAGATGGAAAACCGTATATGCTGAATTTTTCAAAAGCATTTTTGCGGAGATGGTATAGCGATTCTGTTTCGGCAGGATGAATATTCAGATCCGATTCATTAAACTTGTCTATAAACTGTTCATATAATGATGAAGCAACCTGGTTTGTCATAATATCTTATTGTACAGATTCACTTTGCACTTCTTCTTTCAGCCAATCGTAGCCTTTTTCTTCCAATTCGAGGGCAAGCTCTTTCGACCCCGATTTTACAATCCTGCCATTATAGAGCACATGGACAAAATCAGGAATAATATATTCCAGTAGCCTCTGGTAATGTGTAATGATGATAAAGCCATTTTCTTCCGTTCTCAATTTATTTACGCCATTAGATACTATACGCAACGCATCAATATCCAACCCAGAGTCTGTTTCATCGAGAATGGAAAGTTTTGGTTCGAGCATGGCTAATTGAAATATTTCATTCCTTTTCTTTTCGCCACCTGAAAAGCCTTCATTCAGAGAACGGTTGACAAGCTTTGCATCGAACTCCACCAATTTCTGGCGTTCTTTTGTCAGCTTAAGGAATTCTTTAGAATCCAATTGAGGCTGGTTTCTGTATGTTCTTATTTCATTGATGGCCGTTTTCAAAAAATTAATATTGGAAACGCCTGGTATCTCTACCGGGTACTGAAATGCCATAAACACACCTTCTCTTGCGCGTATTTCTGGCGGCATTTCGAGGAGGTTTTTGCCTTCAAAAAATACTTCGCCCTGTGTTACCTGGAAACTTTCCCTGCCTGCCAATACAGATGCAAGAGAACTTTTGCCCGAACCATTTGGCCCCATGATAGCATGTACCTCACCCGCATTAACTTCGAGGTTAATACCTTTTAAAATTTCCCTGTCATTAATTTCCGCATGGAGATCTTTAATAATAAGCATTGTTTATTTTATTTTCTATTGATTAACCCACACTGCCTTCCAGTGTAACGGATAATAATTTTTGTGCTTCTACTGCGAATTCCATCGGGAGTTGATTCAGTACTTCTTTAGCATAACCATTCACAATTAATGCCACCGCCTTTTCCGTGTCAATGCCTCTCTGGTTCAGGTAAAATATCTGGTCTTCCCCTATTTTAGAAGTCGTTGCCTCATGTTCGATAGTAGCGGTATTATTTTTTGATTCGATGTAAGGAAATGTATGTGCACCGCATTTATCTCCTATCAATAAAGAATCACATTGGGTAAAATTTCTCGCGTTGTCTGCCTTACCGGCTATCTGCACCAAACCGCGGTAACTGTTGTTACCCATTCCTGCCGATATCCCTTTGGATATGATCCTGCTTTTTGTATTCCGGCCAATATGATGCATTTTGGTACCTGTATCGGCGATCTGTTTATTTTTTGTAACCGCTACTGAATAAAACTCACCGCTGGAATTATCGCCTTGTAAAATCACACTTGGATATTTCCATGTAATGGCAGAACCCGTTTCTACCTGGGTCCAGGAAATTTTTGCGTTATTCCCTTTGCAAATTCCTCTCTTGGTTACGAAGTTGTAAATACCGCCTTTCCCTTCTCTGTCTCCTGGATACCAGTTTTGTACAGTGGAATATTTTATTTCGGCGTTATCAAGCGCAATGAGTTCTACTACTGCTGCGTGCAGTTGACTTTCGTCACGTCTCGGTGCGGTACAGCCTTCAAGATAACTTACATAACTGCCTTCATCGGCAATGATAAGCGTGCGTTCAAACTGCCCTGTATTTTCCGCATTGATCCTGAAATAAGTGGATAATTCCATCGGGCAACGAACTCCTTTCGGAATATATACGAATGAGCCATCTGAGAAAACCGCGGCATTTAAAGAAGCGAAAATATTGTCTGAGTGCGGCACGACCGTTCCGAGATATTTTCTTACCAGTTCCGGATGCTCCATAACCGCCTCGCCAAAAGAGCAGAAAATAATACCTAGTTCTTTCAGGGTCTCTTTATAAGTTGTTCCTATGGAAACACTGTCAAACACAGCATCAACTGCTACACCTGCCAGGGCTTTCTGTTCAGAAAGCGGGATACCTAATTTTTCAAAAGTTTTGAGCAATTCAGGATCTATTTCATCAAGGCTGTTATATTTTACTTTGTTTTTTGGCGCTGCGTAATAAGAAATATTCTGAAAGTCAATATCCGGCATTTCAAAATTTTGCCAGTGGGGAAGGGATTGCTTTTGAAAAGAATTATAAGCTTTCAGCCGCCAGTCCAGCAACCAACGAGGTTCCTGTTTCTTTTCAGAAATGAAATGTACTGTCTCCTCATCTAACCCAACGGGAGCAATTTCCATAGCTATATCCGTAAAGAATCCGAATTCGTATTCCTTAGTGTTTAGCTGATCTAATATATCATTGCTGCTGCTCATGCATAAAATTGTTTAAGGTTATTATACGGCAAAGCTTTCACCGCAACTACAGGTTCTCGTGGCGTTCGGATTTTTGAAAACCAGGCCTTTTCCGTTCAAACCCCCTGAATAATCCAGTTCGGTGCCGTATAAGTATAACAGGCTTTTCATATCAACTACTACTTTTATACCTTTGTCCTCAAAAACCTCATCACCCGGTTTTTGTTCCGTATCAAAGCTCATCTGGTATTCAAGACCCGAACAACCACCACCCTTTATACCAACCCGCAAAAATGTTTCAGGAGCAGTGTGTTTTTCAACCATTAGCTGGCCGAGGTATTCTTTTGCCTTTGCTGACACTGTGATCATATTCGCTTTTTTTTGTTAACGGGCATCATATTGCAATACGTGTTCCAATCTTCACAAAATGACATATCTGCGTATAAGCGCCTTTTCGGCGTTGATTTATTTTATGCAAAGAAATTGATTTTTGGGCAAAACCCTTGTTTTCGGGGATGAAAGCATGACATAAAATACCTGCTTTCGTAAATCAACCTCGGATTTTTATGATAAAATACTTTACAAAACGTTTTTATATCAATTGTTACTATTACACTAATAGAAACCGGCGGGAAGAAAATTATCGTTATCTGGAAATGCTATTCATTTTCTCTGCATATTCTTTAATGACTTCAATAGTAGCTGTGTCTGTATCATATATCGAATACCAACCCTGTGATTCGTGCGGGGGGTCACCGATAAAATCATCATTTGGTTTCCATAGACCTCCTGGTTTTTTAGGGCGTCCTTCTCCTGCCCATGCCCAGAAGTTGCATCCGCCAAACACACTATTATCCTGGTTTGCCTTTTTATAAACTGCATCAAATATGGCCGTATAATATTT
>JAHEZC010000212.1 GCA_023251275.1 Parafilimonas sp.
CGCTGTGGCATTGGGTTCGTGGCAACTGAAAGATTATCTTATCAACTTTGCACGCAGCTTTATTTATACGACCGCTTTACCGGAACAGGCAGTTGCAGCTATACGGCAGAGCTATACAATTTTTCCCGCGATGCATGATGAGCGAAAACATTTGAATGAATTAATTCACCAATTCCGGGCAGCACAACTTAAATATGAAAAAGCTGATTCTTACACACCTGTCCAGGCTGTGTTTATTCCGGGTAATGATGCAGTAAAGCATGTTGCAGAATATTTACAGCAAAATAATCTCGATGTGCCTCCTATTGTTTATCCGACTGTTCCGAAAGAAAAAGAAAGATTAAGAATTTTGCTGCATGCATTTAATACAAAAGAGGAAGTGGAGTTGTTGATGAATTTGCTGAGGTAGTGTTTTGTTGTATTATGTAAAGTTAATTACAAGCCGACAGCAGTTTTTCATGGCATTTATGTTGTGTTGCCAGTTTGTGCCTTTGTTCTTTGGTAGCAACAAACAATAGACCATTGTTTAACTTTGGTAATTAAAGATGTTGTGAAGTTCTTACGCTACTTCCGAAGAAGTAATTTAAAAGTAATTTGAAAGTGTAGAATTAGAACTTTAATTTTAAAAACTTATAAAACAGTAATATATGGCTGCTAAAAATCTAATGACTCCAAGTGCAACGAGCCTAAGCGGATTGTTTGGAAATGGAATCATTTACAGAGTACCAACTTTTCAAAGAGATTATTCTTGGAAAGAGGATAATTGGATTGCACTTTGGGAAGATATTCAAATAGCAATTACGACTGAAACTGATCACTATATGGGGGCCGTAGTTGTTCAAAAAAATGGCGAAAAAAATTTCTTAGTAATTGATGGACAACAAAGACTTACAACGCTTAGTATACTCGCGCTTGCAGTTATTCAAAATATTCTAGATCTGATTGCCAAAGGAATTGAACCACAAGATAATGAAATGCGTATCACGGAACTCAGACGCAGTTTTTTGGGACAAAGGGATCCAGCCTCCCTTCATTATAGTAGCAAATTGTTTTTAAATGAAAATAACGATGCCTTTTATCAAAGCCATTTACTACAATTGCGAAAACCTGTAAATGAAAGAATACTATCTATTTCAGATAAATTAATGTGGCAATCGTTTCAGTTTTTTTATCGTAACATCCGATTAGATTTTGGAACAACAGCAACTGGAGAACGATTTGCGACATTTCTCAGTAAAATAATTGGTGACAGATTGATGTTCATAAAAATTGAAGTAGAAGATGAATTATCTGCTTATACATTATTTGAGACTCTTAATTATAGAGGAGTTGATTTAACTGTTACTGATTTGTTGAAAAATTATCTTTTTTCTAGGCTTTCTCCAGTTGACTTAAATTTGGCAAAAGAGAGTTGGAAGAAAATTTCTGGAAGCGTTGGGTTAGATAAGTTTCCTACATTCTTAAGGCACTTTTGGATTTCTAGAAATGATTTAGTTAGGGAGGAACAAATGTTTAAGATAATCAGGAACTCAATTAAATCCGTTGAAAATGTGTTTGATCTATTGAATCAATTAGAAGCAGCAGTTTCATTTTATGTCGCTCTTCAAGATCCATACAGCAGAGAATGGCAAGGGGATCGAGAAAGACGTAAGCGAATTCGTGAATTTAAATTGTTTGGTGTAAAACAGCAATTGCCAATGCTTCTAATAGCTCATGAAAAGTTTACTGAGCAAGAATTTGATCGATTGCTTCGACTTCTATCGGTTATATCTTTTAGATATAATGTTGTTGGGGATAGACAAGCAAACGTAATGGAAGATTTATATAATAAAGCAAGTAAAAAAATATTTTCTGGTGAATTTATTACTACAATTCAAGTTTTTGAAGAGATAAAATCTGTTTATATTAGAGATGTTGATTTCAGATCGGACTTTAGTACTCTAATTGTATATTCATATGGCCGAAGTAAAAAACTTGCCAGATACATTTTGTATGAGATAGAAAACCATTTAGCAGTGACTGACAGGGATTTTGAAGATGATCCGGGCACTATTGAGCATATTCTTCCAGAAAATGCTTATGAATCTTGGGATGCTTTTTTTCCTCTCATTATTCAACCTGTGTATGTTTATCGGTTAGGAAATTATACACTACTTGAGGATGATAAAAATCGGGCATGTGGAGGACAATTATTCTCTCGGAAAAAAAGCATTTATCAAACAAGTCAATATGAAATGCCAAAAAAAATTCTAAGCATAGAGTGGAATCCTAATAATCTTGATAATAGACAAAATCAAATGGCAGCATGGGCTACTGCATGTTGGCGAGTATCTTATGTTAATAACTAAAGTTTTCATCTGCTTTCTTGAGACATAAAATTTTGCATACCTGCCATTCACATCTTATTCATTTTTTCTCTCTAATGATCCTCTGGCCTCGAGAAAAGATAGTAGGCTATACTCGACCGCAGGTATCTTCTTAAATCTTATGAAAATCCGCTCAAAAACTGCGACATGGAGCTGCTTTTTCCTTCAATGGCACACATTCTATAGCTGAATGTGTTCCCTTTCATTTCTCACTTTTAAAAACCTGGTTACTATAAGGCGGTGTATCCGGAATTTTTATCAGGTTGAAATCATAGTTCACAGCCTTGTGACAATTGTTGCAGGTATTGGTAAGAAAAATATAACTGCTTTTAAATTCTGTTACATTTTTCTGCTCGATGGCATGGTTTACACTGTCTATCGCCGGCAGCAGCATTGCCACTTCTTTTGATTCACTTCTTTCAACTTCATATTGCTGAATGTCATCTATCGCTTCCATTATTTCATGGATTTCAAAATCGGCGAGCTTCCAGTTTTCTGCGTTGCCTGCAAACCAAAGTTTCGCATGATGCACCTGTATGCCGGCCATAAATTCCCCAAGACCCGGTTTATAAGCTTTGCTGAGTCGTTGTTTCAGGCTGTCAATCTGCGATTGCAGTTGGTAGGTAGAATTTGTCTGCTGATTGCACGATGCGAGCAAAGCAATGAAGCAGGAGAGGAGCGTACTTTTTTTCATGCAGACTAAGTTAGGTCGAATATTGTTTTATCTGTGTTATTGTTTTCTTCCCATTTTTTGGTTTAAAAGCAGAATTCATATATCTCAATTCAAAAAAAATTCATCATTTCTATTTTATGCTTATTTTCAATTTTAAATATTCCCTATGCGTATAGTTCCCTTTATCCTTTCTGCCATCGTTACTATTGCCCTGGTAACTGTGCTGAATATGCAACTTTCTGTGGGAGGTAATAAAACGCCGAGGCTTGGATATTTTCTTTCACCGCAAAAAGGCTTCTGGCAAAATGCCGAACCTGCAGATATTGTATTCAACGATGATCTGAAGTTCGAAGGATTAAAAGGCAAAACAGAAGCATATCTTGATGAAAGGCTTGTGCCGCATATCTACGCAGAAAATGAGGAAGATCTTTATTTTGTGCAGGGTTATCTGCATGCGAAATTCCGTTTATGGCAAATGGAATTTCAGACCTATGCGGCTGGAGGAAGGTTGAGCGAAATAATGGGCGACAGCGCCAATGGCTCCAACTTTCTGAATATAGACAAATTCTTCCGCCGGCTCGGAATGGTGTATGCGGCGGAGAATTCAGTGAAAGAGATAGAAAAAGATCCCGTTGTAAAAGCAGCTTCTGATGCTTACACTGCGGGTGTAAATGCATTTATCGGCACACTTGACGAAAGCCAATACCCGCTTGAATACAAGTTGCTCGATTACAAGCCGGAACCCTGGACTAATTTAAAGTCTGCCTTGTTCCTGAAATATATGTCTTATGATCTTGCGGGTTATGAAGAAGACTTCGAAAGAACCAACGCAAAGTCTTTTTTTACCAAAGAACAATTTCAAAAATTATTTCCTTACGGGCAGGATTCACTTGATCCCATTAATCCAAAAGGAACTGCTTTTCCCAAACCCGGCATCAGCCTGAAAACTCCTTCCAATGCAGACTCTGTTTATTTCAATTACAAAGCAACCATTCAACCGGCACATGAGCCAATAAAGCCCGAGCAAGAAAACGGCAGCAATAACTGGGCTGTCGCAGGCAGTAAAACAAAAAGCGGGATGCCTGTTTTATGCAACGATCCGCACCTCGGTTTAAACTTTCCTTCAATCTGGTACGAGATGCAACTGTCCACTCCATCTTTTAATGCTTATGGGGCATCCATGCCCGGCGCTCCATCGGTGATCATTGGTTTTAATGACAGTTGTGCATGGGGGTTTACCAATGCTGAACGCGATGTGCGGGACTACTATGAAGTAAAATTTAAAGACAGCACGATGGAGGAATATTGGTTCAGCGGAGAATGGAGAAAAACAACATTCAGGGATGAAGTGATAAACATAAAAAATAAGGCAAGCGATACGGAGCATATTGCCATGACGGTATTCGGCCCCGTGATGTACGATAAAAACTATCCCGATAAGCTGCACACCGATAAAGCGTATGCATGCCGGTGGAAGGCACATGACGGCAGTAATGAATTGAGAACATTTGTGCGCTTGAATCATGCAAAAAATTATGCTGATTATCTCGATGCTGTTTCAACTTATCAATGCCCGGGACAGAATATGATTTTTGCCACAAAGCAGGGAGATATTGCCCTGTCACAAAAAGGGCAGTTTCCTGCAAAATGGTACAGGCAGGGTGATTTTATTATGCCCGGCAATGACAGCAGCTATCTGTGGCAGGGCCTAGTACCTGACAGTGAAAATCTTGTCATGCACAACCCCGCAAGAGGATTTGTAAGCAGCGCCAACCAGTATCCTTATGACCCAAAACTATATCCGTATTTTCTTGGTGGAAATTATTTGCTTTATCGCGGGTTTATCGTGAACAGGTATTTATCTTCTATGCATAATATTACTACGGATGATATGCAAAAAATGCAGACCGATAATTACAATGTCTTCGCAGAAATGGCAAGGCCTGTACTGATGAAATATTTGGACCAAAACCATTTGAATGCGGATGAAAAAAAATATCTGGATATATTTTCAAGCTGGAATTTGAGACAGGATGCAGGAGAAACCGGGCCGACTGTTTTCAACCTGTGGTGGGACAGCCTGATGGCAGACACTTATGATGATGAATTTTCTCAAACAACGTTACCCATGCCCTGGCCTGAAGAAAGTACATTGCTTGAAAGCCTTATAAAAGATACGGCGTATGAATTTGCAGATAACATCCATACACCGCAGAAAGAAAGTGTAAGAGATATCGTTACACTTGCTTTTAAAAATATTGTCCCCGCATTGCAGCAGGCGGAAGAAGATAAAAAGCTGGTGTGGGGTAAATATAAGAGCAGCGGCATCCGGCATCTGCTGCGCATACCCGCTTTGGGCAAACTCGATTTATATTCCGGCGGTGGAAAAATGGAAATAAATGCTTACACAAAATTTCATGGGCCAAGCTGGAGGATGATTGTGGAACTCACAAAGGAGACCAATGCTTATGGGGTATATCCGGGCGGACAAAGCGGCAATCCCGGCAGCAGTTATTATGATAATTTCGTGGATGACTGGCTGGAGGGCAGGTATTATAAAATAGCGGTTGTGAAGAAAGAAGAAATGGAAAGTCAGAAGGGGTTAAAAGGAAGAATAATATTCAGTAAATCA
>JAHEZC010000213.1 GCA_023251275.1 Parafilimonas sp.
AAGTAACATATCTTCCCGTACATGCGAACGGTTTAATTAATCTGAAAGATCTCGAAGAAGCCATAACGCCAAAAACAATTCTTATAGCAGTTATGTATGCCAACAATGAAATTGGCGTAGTACAGCCTATAGATCAGATCAGCATTCTTGCGAAGAGGAGAGGGATAATATTTTTTTGCGATGCAGCACAGGCTGCGGGTAAAATTCCGATTGATGTAATAAAAGACGGTATTGATCTGATGACTTTAAGCGCTCATAAAATGTATGGACCTAAAGGTGTGGGTGCTTTGTATGTGCGCAGGAAAAATCCGCGTGTAAGGCTGACTGCACAGATGGATGGCGGCGGTCATGAGCGAGGTATGCGCAGTGGTACGTTGAATGTGCCGGGAATCGTTGGATTTGGGCAGGCTTGTGAATTATGCCGCCTGAATATGGACGAAGACACAAAGCGTATATCTGTATTGCGGGATAAATTAGAAAATGCCTTACTCGGAATCGAAGCATGTTCTTTGAACGGAAGTAAAGAATACCGATTGCCGCATGTAACAAATATTTCTTTCAAATATGTGGAAAGTGAAGCATTGATGATGGGTCTTAATAAAAATATTGCTGTATCGTCCGGTTCGGCCTGCACCTCTGCGTCTGTTGAGCCGAGCTATGTATTAAAAGCAATAGGGTTACGAGATGATCTTGCACACAGCTCGCTTCGCTTCGGTTTGGGTCGCTTTACTACAGAAGATGAGATTGAATATACAATTGAACAGGTCACCGCTACTGTAAATCGCTTGCGGGAAATAAGCCCCCTTTGGGAAATGCACAAAGAAGGGATAGATATAAATCCCGCAGAATGGAGATTATGATTAGGCTGAATTAAAAGCTATAAAACCTGACCTGTAAAATCTTAGGCATTTATTATTCTGTTTTTATAATTGCCTTTGTAAAATTGTTGCGAATAAAAACCTGTGTTTTCAATTTCAGGTAATTATTATCTTTTTCTCTGTTTTAAATTCAGTAGGTGTTTTCTTTATGATATTCTTGAATACTTTGTTGAAATAAGTGATATTATTGAAGCCGCATTCAAAACAGATTTCCCCAATAGTTTTTTCTTCCTGCAAAAGAAGGCAGGCATGCTGTATTCTATATTGATTGAGAAAATCAGTGAATGTAGTATTCATTATTTTTTTAAAATAATTACAAAATGAGGGAACACTAAGGTTTGCAATAGCTGCAACTTTTTTTATGTCAGTTTCTTCACTAAAATGTTTTTCCACGTATTTAAAAACACTTTGAAGCCTTGCCCGGTGTTTTTTCATAGATACTGAAAACATCACATGCGGATTAAGCAGTTCATATTCCGATGAAACTGCAAGAAATTGTAAAACTGATATTAATTCCATTAACCGTTCAAATGGGGGAAGCTTTAATAACCTGATCAATCTTCTCCTTGCCTTTTCTTTTGCAGCTCCTGTAAAGCAAATTCCGCAATTTGATTTTTCGAGCAGTGCACGGATCGAATCCATTTCAGGCCCGTTTAACAGGGCCGGCTGGAGTACTTCTTCTTTTATCTGAACAACAATTTCTTCATGAATGCCATGGGCTTTTAATCCAAAGCCTGAGTGAGGTAAATTGGGTCCTATAAAGACGATATCTCCGTTTTCATAAGTACTCAGGTGATTACCTACATGCCTGGTACCGCTTCCGTACAGCACGCAAACTAATTCATATTCGGGATGGTAATGGTATTGCCATAAATATTTATCAGCAGTGGCCTTCTGATGCAGCAGCCTGAATGAACTGCCTTTATCAGGATGAACTATTTCAAATTCAACCTTCATTCGTATTAATCGTTATTACATCAAATATAATATCAATTTCATTAATACAGATGAATAAAAAGTAAATAGAAATGAACTTTTTTAATGAGAAAAAGCGGAATTTCATTTTTGAAAAGTCTGCATCCGGACTATCTGCATACAATCATCTGTAAAAAGATTGCAATGTCGAATTTGAAAATAAAAGTTTCTATTTTCATCAATTACTTTCTTTTCGCAATCTTGTTGAACAGCGTAGGTACAGTGATTCTGCAGGTGCAACATTATTTCAAAGTAAATGAGTCGTCTGCATCTGTTCTGGAGGCTTTTAAAGACCTGACCATCGCTGCGACTTCATTTATTGTGGCATCGTTTATTTCCCGGATCGGCTACAAGAAATCTATGTTGATTGCTTTGGGCATGGTTACTGCTGCGTGTTTCGTTATACCATCCGTGGGAACATTTATTGGTATAAAATTACTTTTTGCTGTTACCGGTGCCAGTTTTGCATTGATCAAAGTTTCAGTGTATGGCATAATCGGCCTCGTTACAAAAAACGAGAAAGAGCACTTGAGCATGATGAATTTTATTGAATCTTTTTTTATGGCTGGCATTCTCTCTGGCTATTTTATTTTCGGTTATTTTATCGAGGATACCAATAATACTTCTGCCGCCTGGTTTAATGTATATTATCTCTTGGGCGCACTTTCTCTGACTGCATTTCTCTTATTACTGGGCTCACCCCTCGATGAGTCAGCAGCCCACAAATCCGCACAATCTTCTGCAGGCAGCGATGTTATCGGAATGCTGAGATTAATGATAATGCCATTAGTGATCTCCTTTGTCTGTTGCGCTTTTTTTTACGTTTTAATAGAACAAAGCATCATGAGCTGGCTGCCCACTTTTAATAACAAAGTGCTGAAACTGTCTTCAACTATGAGTGTGCAAATGGCAAGTATTTTATCTGTATCAATTGGTTTGGGAAGATTTTCGGCTGCGATTGTGCTTAAAAAGATAAACTGGTTTCTTGTACTTGTATTTTGTCTTGCGGCAGCAGCATGTCTTGTACTGATTGCCCTGCCCATTGCAAAGAGTGTAACAGGAATTGAGGTAACTACATGGACCCAGGTTCCCATCGCTGCATTTGTATTCCCTCTTATCGGTTTTTTTCTGGCGCCCGTTTATCCTGCCATCAATTCTGAAATACTTTCTTCGTTGCCTAAAAACAAGCATGGAACTATGTCTGGATTGATTGTTTTCTTTTCCGCGATAGGAGGTACATTGGGATCTATTACAACCGGCTTTATTTTTCAGATGTATGGCGGGCAAACAGCTTTCTATTTTTCATTGATCCCAATAAGTATTTTAATTATTGGATTAATTGTATTCCGGAAAACACAGAATAAGACTCATCTGGTTTCATAAAGCAGGGAAAGCCTGGTTTATATAAAAGACTGATAATTTTTTTTAATGTTAACACACAAAAAATTTTTTCAAATTGAAGAGCTCGAAGAATTGTTTGTTGATGTACAGATGCAGCGGATACTGCCTGATCAAAAAACATTTACAGATGTTAAACCCAAATATGCTGTGAAGGAAATACTTGAACAATATCGCAGCCGGAAATTTCAAAAGGATTTCAGCTTGAGTAATTTTATTGCGGATCACTTTGAACAACTTCAATATGAAGAAGAAAAAGCTGCTGCTGTCAATAACAAAACAATCGAAGAACACATAACCCAACTCTGGAATACATTAACAAAATATCCTGAGGATACGGGCGGCACATTGATACCATTGCCTCATAAGTTTATTGTGCCCGGTGGAAGGTTCGGGGAAATTTATTATTGGGACAGTTATTTTACTATGTTAGGATTACAGGTATCAAAGCGGATAGACCTGATAGAAAGCATGATCAATAATTTTGCATACCTGATTGACCTTTTCGGCTTTGTGCCTAACGGCAACCGTACTTATTTTCTCAGCCGCTCACAACCACCTTTTTTTTCGTTGATGGTGGCGTTGCTGAGCGAGGAAACCGGGGACGAAGTATTCATTAAATATTTACCTCAACTTACAAAAGAATATGACTTCTGGATGAAGGATAAGGAAACGCTGACACCGGAAAACAGAAGTGTATTGCGGGTTGTATTAATGCCGGATGGAACGGTATTGAACAGGTATTGGGATAGCCTTGATACTCCAAGGCCGGAATCCTATGCTGAAGACCTTGAAACAGCAGCTAAAGCCGGCAGTGCGAATAATGAGATTTTCAGGCACATAAGGGCTGCCTGTGAATCAGGCTGGGATTTTTCAACCCGGTGGTTCAAAGACAAAGAAAATTTACATACTATCCATACTGCTGATATTATTCCGGTTGACTTGAATTCCCTTCTTTTTCACCTTGAAAAGACATTGGCTTTTGCCCATGAATTAGCAGGTGATAAAGACCTCTCTGAAAAATTTTATCAAAAATCAAAGGAAAGAGAAGCTGCAATACAAAAATATTTATGGCGTGAGGAGGATGAAACATTTATGGATTATGATTTTTTAATTAACAGGCATACCGGGGTTGCGACTGTTTGCGCGGGCTTCCCTATGTTTATAGGATTTGCAACAGAGGGACAATCTGCTAAAGTTGCAAAACAACTGGAGCAGAAATTTTTGCAGCCCGGTGGCTTGTTAACAACATTGGTTTATTCCAGGCAGCAGTGGGATGCGCCTAACGGATGGGCGCCTTTGCAATGGGTCAATTATAAAGGCTTGCTCGATTATGGCTATTATGGCTTAGCAGAGAAAATAAAAACTAACTGGACTTCGACTATTGAAAGGGTATTTGAAAAGACCGGCAGAATTACTGAGAAATACAATGTGGTGGATACCAGCCTGGGGGCAGGCGGAGGAGAATACCTTAACCAGGATGGTTTCGGGTGGACAAACGGAGTATATCTGAAAATGAAATCTTTTGGATAAATTTTTTTCATAGATTTAGCGAATGCAGAAAAACGATTTCAGAATTGGATTTTTGTTCTTTTTAATGCAAAAAACCAGATATTTTTTTGAACTTTTTAAAATAAGGAAACTCGCCTGATGAATGATTTTTACGATTCCAGCTAATATGTGCTTTAATCGCGAATTTAATTTCGGTACAATTGAACCGGATTGTTTATCGCTATAACAATGATTTTCGAAAACCATGAATGCAATTAATTTTATTTGTACATGCAACAATTTTATTAAGACAATTGTCTTTATAAACGTAAGTCGAAAATTTTTTTTTGCATTTTGTGTATTATTTACACAAAATCTATAATTTTATCAATTAAACTGCTTGTTACTATGACTACAACTCGACTGCTAAGAGCCATCCTCTTATGCCCGCTATTTGTTTTAATCGTACAATTTTCCTGGGCGCAAAAGACTGTGACAGGGAAAATTACTGATGAAAAAAGTAATCCCGTTTTCGGTGCATCAGTTATTGTAAAAGGTTCCAATACAGGTACCGCTACCGATGCAACGGGTTCATTTAAAATTTCCATGCCCGAGACTGCTACGAGGTTAGTAATTTCCTATGTAGGTTATATCACAATGGAAGTCATTGTGCCGTCCTCCAATGAAGTTACTGTTGCCCTTAGGCCTGAGAGCTCCAATCTTACCGATGTGGTAGTGGTGGGCTATGGCACAACAAGGAGGAAAGACCTTACTGGTGCTCTTGTGTCAATTAAGGAAAAAGATTTTAATAAAGGAATCATTACTTCGCCTGATCAATTAATACAAGGTAAGGCTGCCGGCGTTTTGGTGATTAATAATATGG
>JAHEZC010000214.1 GCA_023251275.1 Parafilimonas sp.
ATTGTTTACGGTACTGCCTCTTTTGCCAAATTCAAAAGATGTGTTGATAAATGTAAACTGGTTATCGTAAGACCTGAATTTCCTGAGATGAAAACCTGCCCCAAACGTAAATGCCTGTACTTTGTAGCCATTTCCATCTGCATTAATATAATCTTTGCCTGTATAGAAGCCTGCGCGATAAACAGCATGGTTCCAGAAACCTGTCCCCAGCGGATTTGGAGTAAATTCACCTCCGGCATGAATCATCCGGCTGTCAATCAATTTGTCAGGCTGGCCGTAGTACCTGTAATCGGTCCATTTTCCGGCAGTATAATCTGCACCAAAGCCCCACTTTGCATTAGAAAGGATGCCATTCGACACAATTTTTGTTATCATAAAACCTGCCGTATAAGTTAAAGGCAAATCAATCTTACCCGTGATATTATTTTGTGCAAACACACTGTCAATTTTAATAATGCCGCCATTTGCATCGTAGGTGAATGTTTCACGTAATACATTCTGGCTGGCATTCAATCTTTGCTTTAAAGTAGCAGAGCCGCCTAATTGCAGCGTATATGTTTCCCGGATCCGGGTCAAAGTATTAGTTACCTCATTCAGTTTTATATTATACATTATTCCCGGATTAACAAAAAAACCCCAGAAACTGGCTGTCGCAGATGAATTAGACTTGTAATATTGCACACTGTCATTGAGAAAACTGATTTTGGTAGCTGTTTCCTTTCTGCCGAAGCCAAGCCCTGCATTCACTCCTATACTCAGGTTTTTCCAGCCTTTGCCAAGGCCAAAAAAAGCCTGGTTTAAACCTCCGTTACCTTCATAAAGAGTCCTCATGCTATCTATAGAAGTACGCTCAATATTTTCGATACTGTAATTGATCCTTGTCGCGGGTCTTAATCCGAATACAAGGCCAATTCTCTTTTTACTGTTGACAGGTGCAGCGATAGTTAAATAAGAAGGTATAAAATTAGTTGATTTAAACCTATCTGTTAAGTCCGCACTGCGTAAAGAACGTTGATCAATGCTTACTCCAAAATCATAAGTGACCAGCCTGAGGCTTCCATAGCTGGCAGGGTTAATGGTATTGATCGCCTGCCCATTGATATAAGCAGCAGACAGGCCCCCCATTGCCCTGCTTGCAATATGCTGGTCAGGATAAATATCGCCCATCCCATATCGTGAAAAAGGAGAATTTTCCTGGGCTGACAAAGCGGTTGAAAAGACCAAAAAAGAAATTAAAACATTAAGGCGGTTAGTTATTAAATTCACTGATTGCATATAAGCCTTTATAGATTAAATGAGGGTCTGCAAATATCTTCTTTTTGAGATGGGGCACAAAAAAGGCCATATCACCCCCGGTTAAAAGCACGTTAAAGTTACTGTATTTAGATGCGTACTCATCAATGAAGCCATCAATCTCTTTAGATATACCGAGTATCACTCCGCTGAGCATGTTTGTTTTTGTATCATAGCCAACCAGCGGAAAATTCCAATGAGGCTGTACCAGGGGAAGCTTCGCTGTGAACTCATGCATCGCCCTGAAACGCATTTCCATTCCCGGCGAAATACTTCCGCCAAGAAACTCATGAAACCTGTTGATAAAATTATACGTGATACATGAACCGAGCCCGATCACAAGAGTATGTCTTTCGGGATAAAGATATACTGCGGCGGCTGCCAATGCCAGCCTGTCTGCACCGATTTTTTCGGGTTTCCCGATGGGCGTTGTTACAGGAAGCTTGCTGGCATATCCCAGCCTGTGAAATTTTGTTCGCAGTGATAAAACATTTTCTATTTCGGTATTGTGATCAATAACAGAAGCAAGAATAGATTTGGAAGGCTTGTATTGCTGAATAAGTTTTTCAACAGATAATACGCTGTCATCTGTAAGTATAATCAGATCTTTCAAGGCTGCATTCTCAAATACAGCGCATTTAAGACGGGTATTGCCAAAATCGAAGCATAGTGTTGTATGCATTGCTATCATTATTATGACGAAATTAACCGCTGGCAGGGACTTTATATATACAGTAATTAAAAATCAAGGTCAAACCCTTTTAATTCCCTGAAATGACCGTTGAATTGAATTTTTTCTTTCAGGTTTTCTGCTCCCGCAATTACCGGAATTACCTTTTTAAGGTGACGTTTTATATATTCCAGCCGCTGATCTTCCCGCAACAATCCGAGCAGTTCATATTCCTCATCAATTGAAAGACCTGCATGATGCGCCACATCGTAACTTGTCAATTCTTCATCAGGCTTTTTAAAATCCCTTGTTACTTTTAATAACCTGTGCAGTTCTCGTATCGAAGCCAGCACATGCCGCATCATTATTAAATGTTTTTTATCGTCATTATGCGGGTAATTCACTATTGCGCCGCTGTATAATTTTTCGGGCACAGATTTTATCACTTCAAGTACCCTGAATATACTCAATCCTTTTGTAACTATATCCATTTTGCCATCTTCATAAACACGGGCAATACCAGTGACTTCAACCAATGTGCCTACCTCTGAAATTTTCTGATTAATGACAGGCGGAATTCCAAATGGTTTATGCTCTGTATAACATTGATTGATGAGTTCTTTATAACGTTCCTCAAAAATATGAAGGTGCAGTTTTTCACCCGGATATACTATTATATTCAATGGAAATATGGGAATAAAATTTGTCATACTGAACGTACATTATCTGCAAATTTATGATTTAGTCATTTTGAATGAATGATATTCAGGTGAAGGAAACGATTACGCGGAATTTTCCGTTCTTTGCGCCTGCACTGTAGCTTTTGTACATGAAAATATCCGGGTTTACTATTATAAAAAACGCAGTCATAAATGATTATCCCATAGCAGAGGCTATCAGGTCTGTGCTTCCTGTCGTGGATGAAATGATCGTGCTTACAGGTGATTCGGAAGATGATACAGAACAGTTGATTAAAAATATCAGGGATCCCAAAATAAAAATTCATTACTCGAAATGGGATCCGAATCTCAGGAAAGGCGGTGAAGTGCTGGCGGCAGAAACGAATAAAGCATTTCAATTAGTTGATCCGGCAAGTGAATGGGCATTCTATATACAGGCAGATGAAATATTACACGAAAAATATCATTCCGCAATCACAGATGCAGCATTTTGCTTTAAAGATGATAAAAAAGTGGAAGGCTTATTATTTAAATATTTACATTTTTATGGCACTTATGACTATGTTGGCGACAGCCGGAGGTGGTACGATCATGAAGTGCGTATTATCCGGAACGATAAAAAAATATCCGCATACAAAGACGCACAGGGCTTCAGAGCCGGGAAAAGAAAATTATTGGTGAAAGAAATTAATGCTTATATCTATCATTATGGATGGGTGAAAAGTCCCGTGCAGATGAAACAAAAAATAAAAAACGTGAGCAGGTTCTGGAATGAAGACACAGATGAATGGAAGCAACTGATGCAATCTTCAGACACATTCAATTTTGATGATTTTGACTCTCTGCAGCTTTTTTCCGGTACACATCCGGTGGTAATGCAGCAAAGAATTCAACAACAAAACTGGAAACCGGATATTGATATTTCACGAAAAAAATTTGGCCTGAAGGATAAATTGCTTTACTGGTTTGAAAAAAAAACAGGCAGACGCCTGTTCGATTTCAGGAATTACAAAATAATCTGACTGCCAAACCCTGAAATAAATTGTGAATATCCCATCCAATATCATCATCAGCCGCACAGACAGTCTCGGAGATGTAGTATTAACATTGCCCGTAGCGGCAGTATTAAAAAAATATTTCCCCGTGATGAAAATTGGTTTTATGGGTAATGCTTATACGCAACCCGTTATCGAAGCCTGCAAAAATGTGGATGAGTTTATTGACGTAAATAATTTTATGCACGAACCTGTCACTATATGCGGAGAAAGGCCTGATGCCATATTGCATGTATTTCCCGCCGCCAAAATTGCGCTGAAGGCAAAGCAATATAAAATTCCTGTGCGTATTGGTACTGCCAATCGCTGGTATCATTTCATTACCTGTAATCAATTAGTTAAACTAAGCCGCAAAAACTCACCTTATCACGAGGTACAGCTAAACCTGAAACTTTTGCAGCCATTGGGCATTGATAAAGATTATTCATTGAAAGAAATAAAAAATTTAACCCGCATAGAAAAGTTAGCGCCGCTTCCTGCCTTATTTTTAAATCTTATACAGGCGAATAAATACAATCTTATTCTCCATCCTAAAACACAAGGCAGCGCAAGAGAATGGGGCCTGAATAATTTTATTGCATTGATCCGCTCACTTGACCCGGAGCAATACTGCATTTTTATTTCAGGCACTAAAAAAGAACGCCCGCTTATTGAACCATTGCTTCATGAAGTTGGCGACCGTATAACAGATATCACCGGCATGATGAACCTGCAAGAATTTATGTCATTTATTTCATGTTGTGACGGATTGGTTGCGAACAGTACCGGGCCATTGCATATTGCTGCTGCATTGGGCAAGGATGCATTGGGTATATATGCACCTGTGCGTCCTGTGCATCCCGGAAGATGGGCGCCGGTTGGCCCAAAAACACAGGTATTTGTATTAAATAAACCCTGTACGGATTGCAAAAGCAAAAATCAAAATTGTCATTGTATTATTGAGGTTAAGCCTGTGTGGGTGAAAGAACGGCTCGATAAACTTGCAATGCTTAAATTGAGCCATCTTTAATAAAAAAATATACAAAGCATAAGGTTATTATTTTTAATAAAATGGAATGGAAGCAGATCATAGAACAAATTGAAACAGGTAATGTAAAAGCATTGGCAAGAGCAATTTCATTGGTTGAAAATGAAATATCAGGCTATGATGAAATGCTGATGCAATTGCCTTTCTCAAATAAAAAGATTATCGGGATAACCGGCCCCCCGGGTGCTGGTAAAAGCACTTTGGTTGATGCGTTGATTGCAGAATTTATTAAACAAAACAAAAAAACCGGTGTGTTGTGTGTGGATCCTTCTTCTCCTTTCAGTCATGGTGCATTGCTTGGCGACAGGATAAGAATGAGTGAATGGTATAATCATCCGAATGTGTTTATCCGATCATTGGCTGCAAGAGGCAGTCTTGGGGGATTAAACCCGAAGATAATTGAGATTTCTGATTTAATGAAAGCAGCGCCATTTGATCATATCATTATTGAAACTGTCGGTGCAGGTCAAAACGAAGTAGAAATTGCCTCACTTGCAGATACTGTTGTTGTGGTACTCTTACCGATGGCAGGAGATGAAGTGCAAACTATGAAGGCCGGGCTTATGGAAATTGCAGATGTATTTGTTGTGAATAAAAGTGATATGCCTGGTGCAGATATTTTTGCGAAAAATCTTCGTTCAATGCTGACAATGACTTTCCGTAAAACACACAGAGAAATCCCGGTTATTAAAACTATTGCATCAGAAAGAAAAGGAATGATTGAATTAGTCCATGAAATCGTACTTCATCAGCAACATTCTTCCTCCCCTGAAAAAAAATATAAGTTGCTTGCCGAAAAAGCATATCAACTGATCTCTCAAAAAAGAATGAAAGATGTGATCAGGGATCAATTGGAGAGCGATATTAAGTCAG
>JAHEZC010000215.1 GCA_023251275.1 Parafilimonas sp.
CGGAGATAGTTGCAGCAATTTATCCGCTTCTTCATTTCTGCCAATGTTATAATACCATACTGCCAGTTCGAGAAAAGTTTCCTGCGGCATTTCATTTTTTATTGAACCAATAAATTGTTCTTTGTTCACGCCGATGCTTTCCCAGAGATATTTTTCAAATGCTGCAAAGTGATTGAGCGGATCAAAGGAAAGAACAGTGTCCAGTATTTTCATTGCCTGTTCCTTTTGATTTTGCAGGCGATAAATAACAGCAAGCAGTTGATACGCATCTATAGAATAACGGTTGAAATCAATACTTTTCCGTGAATAATCAATTGCCTTTCCCAAATTATTTTCTTTCAAATAAATATTTGCCAAACCAATATAAGCAGCGCTGCGGTATTCCATTCCCATTGAAGCAATATCAAATCCGTCTTTCGCATCTGCACTGTTTCCCAGTTTGCTGTTGATAAGCCCATAATAATAATTTGCAGCCTCATTATATGTATCAATGGACAATGCTTTTTTGACTGTGCTCAAAGCTTCGGTATATTGCATATTGCGATAAAGCAACATAGACAGATCGGTAAGTGCCGGCATGTAATAAGCATCTTTCTGAAGAGCAAGTTTTAATTTTTTTTCCGCTGATGCATAGTGCCGCTGGCTTATATCTTCCTTTCCCTGCAGGTACAGGCCATATACTGAATTCCAGTCGAAATCTTCAGGAGAATCAACGGGACGATTGAGCACATTTGCGTTTGGGGAAGCATCGTATTCTAATTTGTTTTCTCCCAGCGTGGCAATCAAATGTTCAGCCGATGAAGACAGTTTGATTGAATCATTAAAAACATTGAGTGGATACAAATCAATTTTCCTGGAATACACAATTTTATCACCATCCTTTATTTTTAATTCGTCTTTTATTTGTTGCAACGGAGAGAAATAAATTTTGAGCCAGCCGTTTTCATTTTTAAGATTTAGTGCGCCATAATTATTAGCGGCGACAAACCCTTTTGTATGCAAAACCGGGAACCAATATTCTGTCCATGAATCTGTTGTATAAGGCAAAAATCCTTTATGCTTAAACGGCGTAAAAGTGCTGCCTTCCGCCGATTGATTGAATAATCTTCCGCTCTGCACTTCTACATATTGCCCGTCGGTATCTGACAGCAGTTTTTCCCAGATCATGCCCTGCTGCGACAGGCCCCATATCCAGATTTTTTTACCTGCTTTATCATCATGGGTTGAATATCTGCCCATACCAAAATCTTCATCATGCCAATAACCGCCAAAGAAGTCAGTATATTTTCCAAATACATGGTATGATTTATAGCCGCCGAAATTATTATTTTCATAAAATGAAATGTCTTTACCATTTTGCCTATTTACCGGCCAGTCGCTGTATTCGCCTTCATGCCCCAAATATTTTGTGCCGGGATAAATAAACTCCAGGTTTCCCTTTGCTTTGATGCCGGTATTCATCCATGTATAATAAGGTTGTTCAAAAGGAGAGGAATTGTACCAGAATGAACCCGTGGTAAAAAAAGCTTTGTCTTTCTGCAGATTAATATCTATTCGCCAGTTTGTCCTGGTAAGCAGATCCAGTACGCCGATCACGCAACTCACACTTCCATCATCTCTTTTGATGGTGATATAATCAACAGGTGTGGCACAATTAGGCGTATGCCCGATGATGCCATAATTGGCTTCGATACCGCCGCTTGTCCAGGGGCCACGCATTGCAACATCCCTGAATTTAACCACGTGGTTATAATAGATAAAGGGCTTGCCTGTTGATTTTTCAATAGCCGCCCATATTTTGCCGCCGATCTCAGGCAATATCATTATTTTGATATAGTCATTCTCCAGTTCTACTACTTTCCATTCTTTTTGAACAGGGTTATCGGTGTAGCCATCAAAACGAAAATAGGGATAAATTCTTCCGGGTTCCGGCACAGGATCAGGATCAGAAAAAGGATAGGTGGTAAATGTTTTTTTATATTCTTTTATCGTTGCTTTTTGCTGCGCCGGTGAAGGCATGCACCATAGCAAAAGCAGCACGGGTATTGCTGATCTTCTTTTGCAGAAATTGCTTCTCATCGTGATTTATTATTTGCTTTGGGCAAGTGAATTAAGCAAACTTATATTTTAAATCCCTGTCTTGCAAGCAACTTCCATTTGCCCTTATGTTTTTGCCATATCATCAAAGTGGCGATCTTTACTTCAAGCGGTTTTCCTTCTGAAATAATTTTTGCTGCAAACATATTCCGTACTACTGCAGTCTTTTCAATCACACGAATAGTTTGATCAGAAATATCAATGGATAAATAATCAATATTAGCGCCTGCAGCGGCTGCGATAAATTGAGTTTTATTTTCAAATTTACCGGTGGAATGGCCGTAGCTTAATTCTTCAAATGTGAGGCTGTCAAGTACATTTTTATCTGCATTTACAAGCGCTTTATTCAGCGCCTCGACGGCTGCAGCTACCTTTGCTTCTTCCGTTGATTGTGCTTTAGCAGCGAATGCGTACACAAAAAAGGGAAGGAATACATAAATGATCTTTTTCATTGAACACATATTAATTGATAACGCGAAAACATTTTCCTTTGATTTTTCCTTTTTCTTTTTCCCATGTTCGAAGCTCTAACCGGAACAGAGGCGGTCACATTGACCAGCAATCAGCAATACGATACTGAATTTTGTAACATTTTTTTTATAGATTTTTTTTGAGCTATTGTAATGTAAAATAAATACATCATGCAAATAAAGCAAGAAAGTGCGGAGACAAAAAGAATAAATTGTTTTATGCCTGCACTTTGTTTGTTACTGTAAACCTGTAAATAATTTTTGCTGCATTGGCAGAAGCATCGCCGCCTGTACTCAGCTTTTTTTTCAGCGTTAAATAATCTTCCCTGGTTTGCAGAAGTCGGTGTTGGTTATTCAATAAATCATTTAATTCAAAAACGAGATTTTTCACCGTTAAGTTATTTTGAATAAGTTCTTTCACAACAGGCTTATCCATTATCAGGTTGACAAGCGCAATATATTTCACCTTGACCAGGCGTTTTGCTATCTGGTAGCTGATGCTGCCGCCTTTGTAGCATACAATTTCCGGCACATCGAATAATGCTGTTTCCAGTGTGGCGGTTCCGCTTGTTACGAGCGCCGCCTTTGATTGCCTCAACACATTATAAGTTTGACTTCTTGCAGTGGAAACATTACTGTAAGGTTGCAGAAGAGAAGAATAGAAATCGTCTTCAACGCCTGGCGCTTTGGCAACAATGAAATGATACCCAGGAAATGATGTACTTGCCTTGAGCATTAAGGGAAGCTTTTTCAAAATTTCCTGTTTGCGGCTGCCGGGTAATAACGCAATGACGGGTTTCTCTGAAAACCGGCCTACGCTTAATTGCCAATGTTCAATAACATGTACCAACGGGTGTCCTACATATTCCACATCCCAGTCCCATCTGTGCTTATAATAGTCCTTCTCGAATGGAAGTATAACCAGCATTTTATCAATGCATTGCTTCATCTTCTTCACGCGGTTTTCTTTCCATGCCCACACCTGGGGTGAGATATAATAAATAATTTTAAACCTTTTGTATTTTGCCCATTCAGCAATGCGCAGGTTAAAGCCGGGATAATCTATCAGAATTAATGTATCGGGCTGAAATCCGAGAATATCTTTTTTGCAAAACTTCAGGTTATCGAGAACGGTGCGAAGGTTTGTAATCACTTCCATAAAGCCCATGAAAGCATGATCCCGGTAATGCTTTACCAGTTCGGCGCCTGCTTCCTGCATTAAGTCTCCTCCCCAGCATTTTATGATTGCCTGCTCATCGAGGTGTCTGAGTTCTTTAATGAGATTACTGCCATGCAGATCGCCGCTTGCTTCTCCAGCTATAATATAATATTTCATAAACCTGCACTCCGCATGGGCGAAAGCCTTTTAGGGTTGCAAAATACGATATGTAGCCGATAGCTTCAGCGTGGAATTTTGTCAATACCGGTCACTGCAATTGAATCAATGCAAAAAGGCGCTGGGTATAAATTTTTATGGCTCTTTTTTCCAGGTGGTATTATCCAATACCGGTCCCCTGTCATCACAATCATCATCTATTACGGTCATCAGCATTTCATTATCCTTGATTTCAATTTTATATTTACCCACTACAACATCATCACATTGACTTTGCCCGGATATTTTTTGTACCGTCAGCACCGTATCCTGTATGGAGTAATGCATAATTTCAACACTGGAATTATCCTCGGCGCTGAATGCTTCCAGCGTATCGGTTCCGAAATGTATGATTATATCTGTTGGCTGATCGAGGTGAATGGTTCCTTTCCATTTTGTGTTGGTCAGTTGTGCTTTTGCTGAAATAAATGCAAAGGATATCAGCATGATGACGATAATTTTTTTCATGGCTTTTGAATTAATTGATTGTTTAGGATTTAAAAATCCCAATTAAAATGAAGTGGCAAAAGCAATTATATACCAGTCTGCAAAAAAGGAGTATGGACGGCAAAGATTTTTTCAGGCAGAATTAATTACTTTTAAAAAAATTATTTTTTATCATAATTATCTAACTAAAATAACACAAAAGTTTGCTGCAAAAACTGTTTGTTTCAAATCCATCGGGTAAACCGGCGAGATCTAATTTACGTAAGAAAAGTAATTAGGAGCACTATGAGATTTTCTCGATGCTTAAAGCACACCCTTTATTTATTTTTTCGGATAAATAGTATTTCAAAATACTCCGAAGCAAATCCATTTTCAAGCTATAGTAAACAGAGTACAGATAAGAATAAAGATTAACAGCATTATTAAAAATTATTAATAGTTGCAAATATTGATCGTAGGCTCGCTAAGCATTCCCGGATTAGTCTATGAAGTGATGGTTATAAAAACTTTAGTTGTGAAATGATCTATAACATTTGACGAAAAAGAACAAAGATTGTAGTTTTAAGGCGCTAAATCGTATTACATGAAAATATTGCTTACAATTTTCTGTGCAATTATTTTACACTCGTTAATAGCACAAATAATTCCTTCGATAGAATGGCAGAAAAGCTTTGGGGGCAGCAGTGATGATTTTGCACATTATATAAGACAAACATCCGATAGCGGTTATATTATTGCTGCAGCTACTACGTCGAATAATGGGGATATAAGTGGCTTTCATGGTATTATGGATTGTTGGATAATTAAGCTTAAAAAAAATGGTGCCATACAATGGCAAAAATGTCTCGGTGGGAGTGGCGACGATAATATTAATAATATCGAAGAAACATTTGATGGAGGATATATCCTCTCTGGTTTTTCATGGTCGAATGATGGTGATGTAACAAATAATCATGGGGAATATGATGCCTGGATAGTGAAACTAACCAAAAACGGCTCAATACAATGGCAAAGATGCCTGGGCGGAAGTAATGCCGATTTTTTATTTATCAGGCAGACATCAGACAGTGGGTATATTGGTGCGGGATATACTGTGTCTAATGATGGAGATGTAACTGGTAACCACGGTGGCATGGATTGTTGGATTGTCAAGCTAAACAAAATTGGTACAATACAATGGCAAAAATGCTTTGGCGGAAGC
>JAHEZC010000216.1 GCA_023251275.1 Parafilimonas sp.
ATGATGCTGTTCCAATCTTCATTCAAAAAGTAAATACCACCATCGCTTTGAAGCAGATTTCCTTTTGAGGTTTTATATAATTTCATTGAAATAAATTTATCTTTTACCATTTCTTTACTTCGTCCAAATCCACTCCAAGCAATTGTTTCGCCAGTTCGTTCAACACGTTGTAGTCTCCCTGGAAATGACAGGTGGTTTGTTTGTATTCCTGTGTTTCACCGAGCTTGAGTTCTTTTGCTGGGGAAGAAGATTCTATTTCGTAGAAAGGGCCGAGCTGTGTGCCATCCTGCAAAGGCCCATCGTTGTAAGAATTGATCACATCACCTTTGTACGGTTCTTTTTGTATCTCCCATTTTGAATTTACATACAATCCATTTTTATCAACCTCCGGAATGATAATGGTAAGCGCATTTTTCTTAAAATCAAAACTGCCTGCAATAGGCTTTGCAATAACAGGCGACACGCCGATCTTGCCCCTTGATTTTCCATCGCAACGGAAATACAACACGCTGTCTTTTACCAGGAGCCTGTCCGGCGATATTTTTCCAAAATAATTATCAGTGATGTATGAATGTGCATTGTGTTGCGGTGAAAATGGAATGATCACTTTTGTTTCTTCGGTGGGAGTCATCATACCCAATAACCAAATGGACAGTAGCCCGCTTTGTTTATTCCATTCATTCGTACCTGTATTTTTTATTTGATTGTCCGTTTCAAAAGCAACAAATTGAATCCCCGCCGGAATGGTCGTTTTCAGTTTTTGCTCTATAGCATTTTTGTCGAGCAACTGAATTTTTCTTGTGATGGCAAGATTGAAAACAGTTCCTGAATAATTGGTGATGGTTGCATTTTTTGAAAAAACTGCCTGTGATTTATCAGCATGAACAACATCATAAGCGGAAGTATCTATCACAGCCGGAACATACCAATGTGCAATATTGAACGAATCACCTTTCTTGAAATAAATGGAATATTGTCCGCCTTCCGGCCCCATCCAGAATCTTTCTTCACCACCAACAGGATTAAAATGTTCTTTCTTTTGGCGTGATGCAATCAACTCATAATTCATCCAGCCAAAACTATTGCTGGTATCACCCGCAGCAGTGCTGGTCATTACCCTTCCCTGGTAATCGGCAGACAGCAATACTTTTGAATTTCTTTCATCATCCTGCAGCTCTAAAACTTTTTGGGTGTTTTTTTTCAGAAAAGCTGCGTCGTAACCATAAGTTCCCTTTTCAAAATTCATTTCAACCGTTTTGGTTTTATTATCCGCTTCATTGCACGAAACACAGGTGAGCAAAAGCAACACGCAAAAAGATTTGGTTTTAATATCATACATACAGCAAACTTTTTTTATAGACATTCTGAAGTAAGTTGCTAATATATCCAATTCATCCTGAAAAAATTTTATTGATAAGAGAAAGTTTTAAGAGGATAAAAAACTGTATCTGATATGTCAGGAGAAAATCATGCAATATTTGAAAAGTAAAAATAAATTCATCTCATGCTAAAAATCCAATCAATATTGCCATATTTGAATGATTAAAAAGACCGCTTATGAAATCAAAATTGTCAAACACGCATTCCTATTCCCCTTTAAACCAGATTATCATTTTTTGCCTGTTACTTTTTGTCTGTAGTTGTTCAGAAACAGCTAAACAAAAAAACGGCGATTCTTACTCCGGAAAACTTTATGAATACAACGAAAATTCAAAGCCACAGTGGAGCAGCTTCGAAAATATAAATGGAGAAAAAGGCAAAGGCGGAATGGAAAACAACGGCGCCAAGGGTCATCCTTATGATTATATCAATGCCGGTGAATCTAAATTATTGCTCGATGTGCGGGGATCCGGAATCATTAACAGAATATGGATGACGATCAATGACCGCTCTCCTGAAATGCTTCGCTCCTTAAAGCTGGAAATGTTTTGGGATAATGAAGAAAAGCCCGCTGTTGCTGTGCCCTTAGGTGATTTTTTTGGAACAGGATTAGGCAAGACAGCCATTTTCCATAATACTTTTTTTGCAAACCCTGAAGGCAGGTCTTTCAATTGCTTTATCCCGATGCCTTTTAGAAAAGCTGCGAAAATAAAGATCACCAACGAGTCAGGAAAAAAACTCAACAACCTTTTCTTCGATGTGGATTTTCAATTGACTGAATGGAAAGATTCATACATGTACTTCCACACATACTGGAGCAGGGATACTGCCACAACACTTGCCAAAGATTTTGAATTGCTGCCGGGTGTTAATGGTAAAGGCCGGTTTCTCGGTGTGAATATTGGAATCAATGCTAATCCGCTTTACAAAGACTCATGGTGGGGTGAAGGCGAGGTAAAAATGTATCTCGACGGTGATAAGGAATTTCCGACTATTGTTGGCACAGGCACAGAAGATTATATAGGCACCGCGTGGGGACAGGGACAATTTTTCAATGATTATTCCGGCTGTCTTGTGGCAGATGACAAAAATATCCAGTGGGCATATTACAGGTACCATGTTCCCGACCCTGTATTTTTTGAGAAAGAATGTCGCGTGACTATTCAGCAGATCGGCGGCAGCATGAAGAAAGACGTGCTTGCCATGCAGAAAGCCAAAGTACCGCTGATACCAGTAACGATTGACAGTGAAAAAGGATTTATTCCCCTTTACAAAAAAGATAGTACCGTATCGCTGGATGACCCATCACTGCCTGATGGCTGGACAAATTTCTACCGTTCGGATGATGTATCGGCAACTGCTTATTTTTATTTGAACAGTCCATCATCGGGTTTAGCTGCATTGCAACCGGTTGGGCAAAGAATAAGTAATATGCAGGCTAAGCCATGAGTATAACCTTCAGCTATCAAATGATGAAAGCTCACAGAGTTAAAACAGAGTATTTTTGCAACCGCCATTTCAGAATAAATTGACTTACATGAATGAAAAGTTGCTGCAGTTGGCACAAATACTCGAAGGGGAATTTTATTTTCATGATACAATACGGACTCTCTATGCAACCGATGCATCGGCTTACCGGGAAATGCCGCTTGCTGTAGCTATACCCAAAACACAAGAAGATATAAAAAAATTAATTGCTTTTGCCCATGCAGAAAAAACCTCACTTATACCAAGAACTGCTGGTACTTCACTCGCAGGACAGGTGGTTGGAAATGGCATTGTAACGGATGTATCAAAATATTTTACACAAATACTTGAACTGAACAATGAAGAGAAATGGGTGCGTGTGCAGCCCGGAGTAGTGCGTGACGAACTCAACATGTTCCTTGCGCCTCATGGATTATTTTTCGGCCCGGAAACTTCTACTGCCAACCGCGCCATGATCGGCGGAATGGTGGGTAATAATTCCTGCGGCTCTAACTCCATTGTATATGGAAGTACACGAAACCACCTCCTTGAAGTGAAAGCATTCCTGAGCGATGGCTCGGAATCGGTTTTCAAATCATTGGATATTGATGAGTTTCATGACAAATGTGAAGGTCATAATCTTGAAGCGAATATTTACAAAACAGTTCGAAGCTTATTAAGCAATTATGATAACCAGGTGGAGATAAGAAAAGAATTTCCCAAGAAATCCGTTGAGAGAAGGAATACAGGTTATGCGATAGATATATTACTTGAATCTGCTCCTTTTATCGCAGGTAAAGAGGATTTTAATTTTTGTAGACTCATTGCAGGTTCTGAGGGCACGCTTGCATTTATCACAGAAATAAAACTGAATGTTGTTCCGCTCCCACCTGGAGTAACGGGTTTATTGTGCGTGCATTTTAATACAATAGATGAATCGCTGAGAGCCAATCTGATCGCTTTAAAATATAAGCCCCGCGCCAGTGAATTAATTGATAATTATATTCTCCAATGCACCAAAGATAATATTGAACAAAGAAAGAATCGCTTCTTTGTGCAAGGTGATCCAGGCGCCATACTTGTGATTGAAATTGCCGGAACAAACAGGGAAGAAATTATTGATACCTCTCATCAAATGGAAGCTGAGATGCGTGCTTCCGGGTTGGGCTATCATTTTCCTTTATTGTTCGGGGATGACACAAAAAAAATATGGACACTCCGCAAAGCAGGGCTTGGCCTGCTGAGTAATTTACCCGGTGATGAAAAAGCAGTTCCCGTGATTGAAGATACTGCCGTAGATGTAAATGACCTGCCGGCGTATATCCGTGATTTCAATGAAATACTGAAAAAAAATAATCTCTATTCTGTTCATTATGCGCATGCAGGATCAGGTGAGATACACCTGCGTCCCATCATCAATTTAAAAACAGCAAAAGGCAATAAACTGTTCCGGAATATTGCAAAAGAAATAGCAGCGCTGGTAAAAAAATACAATGGTTCACTGAGCGGAGAACATGGTGATGGAAGATTGCGCGGAGAATTTATCAGGCAGATGGTAGGTGAAAAAAATTATCAACTGCTGAAAAAAATTAAGCATATATGGGATCCGGAAAATATTTTCAACCCTGGTAAAATTGTGGATACACCTCCTATGAACACGATGTTACGCTATACACCAGGCCGGCATATACCTTCATTCAATACAGTATTTCGTTTTTATAACCAGGATATTCTGCAGCATGCAGAGCAATGCAATGGTTCGGGTGATTGTCGCAAATCACATTTGTCAGGCGGTACTATGTGCCCATCTTTTATGGCAACACGCAATGAAAAAGATAGCACAAGAGCAAGGGCAAATATTCTAAGGGAATTTCTTACGCATTCAACTAAACATAATCGCTTTGATCATAAAGAGATTTACGAAGTAATGGATCTATGTTTAAGCTGTAAAGGATGCAAATCGGAATGTCCTTCCAATGTGGACATGGCTAAATTGAAAGCTGAATTTCTGCAGCATTATTATGATGCCAATGGCGTTCCTCTCCGCTCAAAGCTGATCGCCAACTTCAGTAAGTCAGCAAAGCTCGGTTCAATGGCGCCCGGCTTATACAATTTCGTGATGACAAATTCAGTCATTGGTAAAATGATAAAAAGTATTTCTGGCTTCGCTGCTGAGCGTTCATTGCCGCCATTATATAAAACGACGTTGAAAGCATGGTATAAAAAACATAAAAAGAAGATACAAGATATAGGGAACATGGAAAAAGACACAAGATACAAGATGCAAAATGCCAGTGACCGGAAACCGGCAACCGGAAATCGGAAACTCTTTCTCTTCTGCGATGAATTCACGAATTATAATGATACCGGGATTGGCATTAATGCGATTTTATTGCTGGAGAAATTGGGCTATGAAGTAATAATACCAGATCATACAGAAAGCGGCAGGGCATGGCTTTCCAAAGGATTGGTGCGGGAAGCAAAAAAAATTGCGACTAAGAATATTTCATCCCTAAGCAAAATAATTACAAAAGAGACACCGATGATCGGTATCGAGCCTTCTGCGATACTCACATTCAGGGACGAATATATTGACCTTGCGGATGATGAAAATTTTGAAGCCGCAAAAGAATTATCGGAACATGTTTTCCTGATAGATGAATTTATTGCCCATGAAATTGATAATGGAAATATCAGCAAAGAACATTTTACCAAAGAAAAAAAATCAATCAAACTGCACGGG
>JAHEZC010000217.1:0-2133 GCA_023251275.1 Parafilimonas sp.
AGATGTTCAATGGTTTCATGAACAAATGATGCAGGCGTCCAGTCCTGTTTGCAATTACAAATGTTGACAAGAAAATTACGGATAATCTTTTTGCCTTCTGTTGAATGATAAACTTCAGGATGAAATTGTAAACCGTATAAAGGTTTTGTACCGGGTATGTTTTTCTTGAAAACTGCAATCGGTATGCTTGCAGTTGTTGCCAATATTTCGAAATCTCCCGGCAGTTGCGTGATAGAATCACTGTGGCTCATCCAAACCTGTGAATTATCAGCTACATCTTTTAATAAAACATCATCTTTTTGTTTCTGTAACCTTGCCCTTCCATATTCTCTTTTATTGGATTTTTCAACTTTGCCCCCAAATTCTTTGGCTGTTAACTGCGCTCCGTAACAAATACCTAACACGGGCAGATATTTATTTAATCCATGAATATTAACGGCCGCTGCGTTTTCTTCATTTACGCTGTGAGGAGAGCCGCTGAGAATAATACCTTTGATTGTGGCTTCAATGTCAAATATCTTATGATAGGGAATGATTTCACAATATACATTGGCTTCTCTTACTGCACGGGCTATTAACTGGGTATATTGACTTCCGAAATCAAGGATGAGTATTTTCTCTGTCATACAGAAAGCAGAATATGAATGGTGATTGTCCTATTCATTGCAGGAAAAATTGCAACGAAGGTAACTGAATTTTGTGCAATGCTGCACTTGTGTATTTCTGTAACCATTTATATACTTATAACTGTATTCTTTTCGATACTATTTTCTAATTTCATCTTTCAAAATAATAATATGAGAAAAATATTACTTCCCGCCTTAGTTATAAGCTTTGTACTCTGTTCCTGCAACTTTGGCTGGCATGAGACCATCCATGGGAATGGGCAACTCTCTGCTGAAGAAAGAAATATCAGCAGTGCTGACAGAATAAAATCGCTTGGCAGCTTCGATGTTGAAATTACGGAAGGAACGCCAGCCTCTGTTAAAATAGAAGCGGATGAAAATCTTCTTCCCTATATCCTTACCATAAACAAGGATGGCTGGCTGGAGATACGCTCGAAAAATAATGTAAATCTCTCCTCTCCAAATAAGATTAAAATTTTTATCACTACAGACCGCCTGCAGGACATCGAGCTTGCAGGCAGCGGCAATGTTATCGGCAAATCTAAATTTACGGGTGCAGATCATTTAAATACGAGCATAGCAGGGACAGGCAATATTAGCCTTGAAGTAAATTCTCCTTCGGTGGAAGCACGTATTGCCGGTTCGGGAGACATTAATCTTGCCGGTGAAACAAAGAGCGCCAAAATAAATATTGCCGGTGTGGGCAATTTTAAGGCCGAAGAATTAAAAGCTGAAAATGTATCTGTGAAAATCGCAGGCAGTGGTAATGTGCGTGTTTATGCAGAAACGGGTCTTGATATTGATATAGCAGGCAGCGGGGATGTGTATTATAAAGGTAATGCAACGGTAAAGCAAAGGATTGCAGGCAGCGGTACTATCAAACATATCGAGTAAAAGATTCGTTTAGCGTTTAAAATCTTTTTTTATCAGCCTGTAAACAGGATAACGCAAATGTTCAGGTTCGTAGCAGGGAGAATGCTTATATACAAAATCAAGCTGAGCTTCAGATGATCCTGCAAAAGCCGGGTCAATTTTTTTCCTGTCTTCCATCTGCTTTTTCAATTCCGGATGTTCCTGTAAATATTCTGCGGCAACATCCTCCCATCGGTAATTGCTGTAGCCTTCTTTTTGTTGCAGTATGGCATCGAAAAAATTCCAGCTAAAGAAACTATCCTCGCCTTGAGGCTCCAGCGTTTCCACTATATACCTGTCTGAAGCCTGTCCTGTGTATATGATATAATCGCCCTTCAGGAAACGGATCTTATCAACTTTTGCAGTAAGCCTGACATCATAATTGCGATGGTGCTTTTCATAAGCTGTCTGATAACTTTTATAATCATCAATATGATAATATTCCACTTCAATGATTGTGTCATGGACAAGGCTTTTTATTTCTGCACCATTTATTTTCAAAAGATCAATCACACTCCACCAACCCTGCGGAATTATATATGCTGTTGGTTTCTCAATAGTTGTCCCTGGCAAAAATGCATTATACAGCTTTACT
>JAHEZC010000217.1:2143-5580 GCA_023251275.1 Parafilimonas sp.
ACGGTTCATGCCGGTAACTTCGCTTAATTTTTCAGAAGTCTCATATCCTTTGAAATTGACATATTCAAATTTTGTACTATCGGCTTTCCAGCTTAGTGCAAGTTTTTTTTGTCGTTTTACCGTATCAATGCCTGCTTTTCTTTTTGCAATAATGCTGTCGGCCAAAACAGATGACTGTTCTGTCACAGTCTGCATAAAAGCATAAGTACTTTTTACCCTTGATGAAAAGGATTTCAGCATGTGTGTTTCAGGCATGAATGCAATCGTTTCAAACAAAGCGGCATAACCACTGCTATAGCGTGGGGGATCGTAAAAAGCCGTCCATCCATTTTCAGGACTGCCTTCTTCAAAATTTACATAGGGGCATACGGGCCAGTTTTTATCCTGCATACTTTTATATAATGCCGGTTCAAAAATATCGTGCAGAAAATTTCCCACGGGGCTGCTGAGCTTATTATATTGTGTAGTGATTACCGTCATGGTATGCTGGTAATCTGCACCATCGCTTACATGGTTGTCAATGAAAATATCCGGGTTCAGCCAGTGAAATATTTTTTCAAATGCTTTTGTATCTTTCGTGTCGGCTTTTATAAAATCCCTGTTCAGATCAAGATTCTGAGAATTGCCCCTGAAGCCATAGCTTTCAGGCCCATCCTGGTTTACTCTTGAGTAGCTATTGCGGTTTAAACATCCACCGATATTATACACAGGAATAATGGCAAGTACTACATTGCCGGTGATTTTAATTTTGCCGGATGCAATATCTTTGAGCAACAACATAGACGCATCAATGCCGTCCGGTTCGCCGGGATGAATGCCGTTGTTGATGAGGATAACTATTTTGTTTTGAAGATGCCATTGTTGCGGATTAAATTTTTTATCGGCACTATATAACGCAAGATGCAGAGGGTATCCGGCATCAGTAGTGTCAAAATTTTTTAACCGAATTGTACTAAAAGCTGCATCCAGTTGTTTATAGTAACTGATGCATTCAAAATATTGCGCAGTTCTTTTTTCATTGCTTTTTTCAAACGGAGTCGGGAAATTTTGTGCCTGTAATAATGAAAATGAAAAAACTTGTGCAATCAGAATAATTTTTTTCATTAATTTAACCCTGAATTTAGAAACACCTCAAAAATAATGGAAAACACTTACAGAATTTTGCTTGCCGAAGATGAACCCAAATTAAGCCAGGTTATTCAGGAAGAATTGATCGGGCAGGGTTATCAGACAGATGTGGCGTATGACGGAATTGTTGCTGAAAAATTATTTAAGCAGCATAGTTATTCTCTTGCGCTCCTTGATATCAATCTTCCATATAAAAATGGAATGGCGTTGTGTAAAGAATTCAGGGACATCAACAAAAATATTCCTATCATCATGCTCACAGCACTCGGTGAGATACAGGATAAGCTTGATGCTTTTACTTTAGGCGCAGACGATTATATCGTAAAGCCATTTCATTTTGATGAATTGTTTGCACGCATTAAAGTATTTCTGAAGCGTGCAGACAATGTGCAGGATACTGCTGAAAAAATTATTATCGGCGATCTTGAAATTGATTTTAATAATAAGTCAGTGCATCGTAATGGTAAAAATATAAATCTTACTGCGAAAGAATTCGGATTGCTTGTTTTGCTGTGCCGCAATAAAGGAAAAGTAATTTCAAAACAGGAGATCCTTGAAAAGGTATGGGACCTTAGTTTTGATACTGGCACCAATACCATTGAAGTGTATATTAGTTTTCTTCGAAACAAAATAGATAAACCCTTTGAAACAAAACTCATACATACAAAACCCGGCTTCGGATATTATGTTCGGGAGGCGCCGTTGTCATGAAGGTCAGGATAAGATTTGTATTGATACTTACGCTGGTTGTTTCAGCCATTGTTGGGTTATCCATTCTTTTGATTTACTTTTTATATGCTGATGCGAGGAGGGACGATTATACCAAACGCCTGTGGGCAGAAGCGTACCATAGCTATATCAATTACTACAACATTTCCAGTATAGATAAAGAAGATCTTATTGAAATGCACACCTATTTTCCAGGTGTTCTTTTTAATTTAGAAGTGATCATGCTGGATGATTCGGGAACGATCATCCTTAAGAAACCGGATACATTGCACTATGAAGTAAATTCCCGGCTGCTTGAAAAAATTAAATCCTCGGGGGAATCAGGATATTATTACAAAGTTGAAAATAATAATGAAGCCACCGGTTTTTACTTCAGCGATGCGGGGCACAATAGTTATGTTATTGCTTCAGCTTATGATAAATTCGGAATCATCAGGCTTGCAAAACTCAGGATCATTATGATTTTTGTGACATTGGGTGCAATTATTATTACAGCTTTATTTTCCTTCTTTCATGTAATACATGCCACACAACCGCTGGTGAAGCTGAGTCTGCAGATGCGTCGTGTAACAGAAAGTAATTTAAAAGACCGGTTTAGAGTGGGAAGGGGAAATATAAAAGACAATGAACTGGTACAGATTGCAACCAACTTTAATAATATGATAGACAGGCTGGAGCATGCTTTTGAAATGCAGAAAAGCTTTGTACATAATGCCTCTCATGAGCTGCGGACACCATTGGCCAATATGCTTTCTCAGACTGAGGCCGCATTAAGGAAAGATTTGACACCCGAAGAAGCTAAAGCAGTATTGCAATCATTAAAAGAAGACCAGCATGAACTGATTGAGCTCTCCAATTCACTGCTCCTCCTGTCACAGTATGAAAAGATACAAGGCTCACAGGATTGGCCTGCCTTGCGAATAGATGAAGTTTTATACGATACTATAGCAGCCATTAAGAAAATGCTTCCCAATAGCAGCATTAATCTTGAATTTTCCGTGATGCCTGAAAACGAACTCAGTTTATCTGTAAAGGGCAATGATACACTGATGCGATCTGCATTTCGCAACCTTATAAAAAATGCATTACAATATTCCGACGACAGGCATGTTGGTATCACCATAGGAGCAGATGAGAAAGAAATATCAATTTTCTTTGACAACAGGGGAAAAACGCTTGATTGGGAAGAAAGAACACGTTTATTTATTCCTTTTTTTCGTGGTGTAAATGCACGCAGAAAAAAGGGGTTTGGATTGGGTTTATCTATAGTTAAAAGAATTGTTACACTTCATGAAGGCAAAATCGCCTATGACATAATTGATGGGAATATAAACCGGTTTAAAGTGACTTTTCCTAAGATTTAAGTAATGCAAGTCCGAGATCAGCGAATATTTTTTTGGCCGGAAAAATTAATTGAGAAGATAGCGTACCTTACAATTGGACTCAGGCTTTAGCCACCTTTTTTGACAATTTGCTTTTTAAATTAGCTGCTTTATTTTTATGTATTATTCCGCGTTTGGCCAATTTGTCAATCATAGAGACAACGCCGGGAAGCTCCTCACTGTAAGTTTTTTCATCTT
>JAHEZC010000218.1 GCA_023251275.1 Parafilimonas sp.
TAAAATCAGAATAACGCAAAGAATACAGATCGTTCTCATTTTTTGGCGCATCCACACCGCTGAAATCATATCCTATTTTCTTTGCACTGCTTTCTACTTCCTGCGCTAAGAAGCCAGTATAAATTACTTTTTCTTTTGCGGCAACAGCATCTGCATTTTCCTTATCGTTATTTTTTACCTGCGCATTCCCTTTGTGAAGAAATGTTTCCACGCCTGAAATATCAAGATTGTAGGTAACAGGCCGAAGCATTTTTATAAACTCGAGACCAGGTACATTTTCTTTAATATTCTTTTTAAATCTTTTGTCAGATAAAGTACTCCATCCAACCTGGCCCCCGATACTGGTGACAGTACTGTTCCCGATACGCACCTGGTTACTTGCTGTTACTGTTGAACTGTTACCGAAGGCAGAAGAATTGGAAAAGTTTCCTGCTGAGCAATTTGAATAGCTGCCAACGAAAGTATTATTATGTCCCATTGTATTGGTACCCCCCGATGTGTAACCGCTTGCTACGTTTTCATAACCGACAGTATTCGCCTGCATTGAATATTCTCCGACAGCAACATTTGAACTCCCTGATTCGTTTTTAGACAAGGAGCTACCGCCTAATGCGCAGTTATAAATACCGGTGGAATTAGTATATAATGCCCTAAGTCCAATTGCAGCATTTTCAAGCCCTTCAGTATTGTTGTATAATGAATACTTTCCGCACGCTGTATTACCACTGCCTTCTTTATTATAGTATAATGAATAAGCTCCTGCAGAAACATTCTCGCTTCCTGTTGTATTGGAATAAAGTGAAAAAGAACCATTGGCAGTGTTTGATGACCCGGAACTGTCTGCAGCAAGTGAATAATTGCCTGTTGCAGTATTGTCATACCCACTGGTATTGTTTTCCAAAGCTGCAAAACCATAAGCGCTGTTATTATTTCCGCTTTTATTGTAGTACAACGAGAAGGCTCCTGTAGTAGTATTGTGCGATCCGGTTGTATTGTAAGAACCTGCATTGGCGCCTGTAAATGTGTTTCCATTGCCTGTATTGGCTGTATTGAAACCTGCGCCGAGAAATGTATTGTTTACTCCGGTAATGTCCAGCACTTTCCCTGTTCCGATATAGTAGCTGCCACCTGCATACACATTTTTCCAATTCATTATGTTGGAGCCAAGATTTATTGTATTGTTAGCATTCGGAGATAAGTCAACATTTACCGCTGTTGTTACTGAGAGATTTGAGAGCGTTTTATTAGCACCTGCTGCGGGTGTCACAGCAGTCCACGCAGTTCCACTATAATAATAAAATCCAGGTGCTGCATTTGTTTGATAGATCATTAATCCTGCAACGGGTGATACGATTGCATCACGCTGTGCTTTTGTCATTCTCGGAATTAGCAGCCCGCTTGTTGTGGATTTTATTTCAAGTGCAGATGATGCATTGGGAGTGGTTGTGCCAATACCCGTGCTGCCCGTTGAAGGGAATGTGTTTTGTGCATTCAGCAAAATTGGCGATGCAAATGCAAGAATGAGATAAAATATATTTTTCATACTAAATGTGTTGAATGGTTTAAAAAATTACTTTGCCTGCACCATTTGTTTAGTTCCGATCAGTTTACCGTCAACCAGTAATGTGTATTGATAAATGCCTGAAGGAAGTTCATTTGTATTGACTACGATGCTGCCATTGCCACTACCATTTAACTTTACTGTTTTTATGATCGCACCGCTGTTATTATAAAAATTAATCAATGCATTGCCGTTATTTTCAGGCAAATAATAGTTTATGGTAGTAGCATTGGTGAAAGGATTGGGAAAATTTTGTTCAAGCCTCGATGAAGCGCCAAGTTGTACTTTTTGCGATTGTGAGAATGTTGCGGGAGCAGGAGTAACAGATTGATTTTGCAACAAAGCTTTTAAAGTATCAACTTGCTTTTGCAGTTGTTCATTTTGCTTTGATAATTCCTGCACTGCTTTTACAAGGCTCGGTATAAAATCAGCATATACGAGACTGTAGTTGTCTTTATCATTTTGAGGATGATTAATGCCGTCAAAATCATAACTTATTTGTTGTGCAGTTTTTTCTACTTCCTGCGCAACAAAACCTGTTCTTTTTTTCTGCGATACTTTGCTGTAAGCATCTTTTTCAATATTTAACAGAGAATCTTTTACGCCGATGAATTTTGCAAACTTCAATTCATCTATATTATAGGTTACGGGCCTCAGCTTATTAATGAATTCGAGACCCGGCACATTTTCTTTTATATTTGTTTTAAAACGGCCATCGCTGAGTATGCTCCAGCCCACATGCCCGCCGATTACGGTTACACTGTTATTGCCAATCACTGCTTTGTTGCTTGCATTCACAACTGCGTTATACCCGATGGCAATTATATTGGTTAGTGCACCCGAACTTGCATCTGCGCCATAACCTACTGCTGTATTAGTGCTGCCGGTTGTATTTGTGGAGAGTGATGCATAGCCAACTGAAGTATTGGCATTTCCATTGTTATTGCCCAGACTGTTAAAGCCTATAGCAGTATTCCCTGAACCCGCATAGTTATTGAAAAGTGAATTACTTCCCTGGGCAGTATTATAATTTCCAGTTGCACTGGTTGCTAAAGCAAAATCGCCGAAAGCACTGTTATGAATACCTGTGGTGTTAAGCTGTAGTGCCGAGGAACCCATTACGGTATTTGAATACCCGGTAGTATTGCTGTATAAAGTAAGAAACCCATTACTTGTGTTATTATAGCCAGACGTATTGAGGTATTGTGAACTATATCCGATGGCGGTATTATAATAGCCGGAAGTATTGGTGTACATAGCTTTAGAACCAATCGCTATATTCTTTGTATCACCAGATCTTTCATTATACAAGGAAGAGTCGCCGATAGCAACCAGGTTACTGGCGCTCATGTTAGCAAATAAAGCACTCGTTCCAATTGCTATATTACTGTACCCGGTAGTATTATGCTGCATTGCATTATTGCCTGCTGCAACGTTATCATTTCCGGATATATTGGATAACATTGCCATGTTGCCTATTGCAACATTCCTTGACCCTGTTGTATTGCTTTGCATAGCGTTTGTACCCATTGCACTATTGTTAAATCCGGTAGTATTTGAATAGAGCGAGTAATAGCCGTGGGCAGTGTTTAAATAACCTGTAGTGTTAAGTGCGAGAGAATAAATGCCCGTGCCCGTATTTTTATAGCCCGAATTATTAGACCCCAAAGCGGAGAAGCCGTAAGCACTGTTAAGTTCCCCGGTTGTGTTATTACCGAGTGCATAAGTGCCCGTAGCGGTGTTTAATGAGCCGGTTGTATTAAATTCTCCGGTAGCTGCGCCTATAAATGTATTTCCATTTCCTGTATTTGCAGAATTCTCTGTTACTCCAACAAATGTATTGTTTACACCCGTTACGTCAAGTACCTTGTTAGTCCCAATATAATAGCTGCCTGCTGCGTACACATTCATCCACCCCAATGATGAAGAGCCAAGATTTATTGTTTTGTTGACATTAGGAAGCAGATCAACATTTATCGCTGTTGGCGCCGTAAGGTTAGAAAGTGTTCTATTGGCGCCTGCGGCAGGTGTCACAGCAGCCCATGCTGAACCATTGTAGTAATAAAATCCCGGAGTTGAATTTGTTTGAAAGATCATTAAGCCCGTTGCCGGTGATGCAATAGCATTGCGCTGAGCCAACGTCATTCGCGGAGCAAGCATTCCTTTTGTAGTAGAAGTAATGTCAAGCAGTGATGATGCGTTCGGTGATGAAGTACCAATTCCCACACTTCCTGAAGAGGGAAAAGTATTTTGTGCACCTGAGTGTTCAATCAATAAGTAAAGCGCAATGCTGAGCGTAAAAATTACTTTTTTCATTTTGTGTTATTTTTAAACCACAAAGATTTACAGGGGAAAATATTTTGGCAACACACGAAAGGGTGAAAACGTGAAAGGTGAGACATGAAAGAGCGAAAAGAAATATAAAGAACAAAATAAAAAGGGAACTTGTATTTATTCTACGATGCGGTAGCGGAAAGCTTTTGCTACAGCTTCGCCCATGTTGCGCACATGCAGCTTTTCATAAATTTTTTTGACACGCGATTTTATTGCATCTGCAGAAAGAAAAAGTTCATCAGCAATCATTTTTATACTATTGCCTTCAGCAAGGAGTTTAAGTACTCTCCGCTCGCCATCAGTGAGTTCAAAATTATTGGAAGGCGTTTGCCTTTTTTCTTTAAATAGCTCAATCACTTTTTTTGCGATAAGCGGCGTCATAGGCGCACCGCCATTATATAATTCGGTAATGGCGTCAAGGATTTTTGCCGGAGGCGTACGCTTTAATAAATAACCAGAAGCCCCATGCAATATTGCCTCAAAAATATTTTTTTCATCCTCAAACACCGTGAGCATCAGCACTAATGTTTCCGGCGCATTTGCATGAATAAGTTTTAATCCCTCAATTCCGTTTACTTCCGGCATATCAATATCCATAAGGATTACATCGGGATTAAGTGTTTCCAATTGCTCCAATACACTACTGCAATTGGGAAAAGCCCCGGCTAATTTAAAGCCCTCTGTACCGCGCAACAAAGCCGAGAGGCTGTCGCTGAGGTCTTTATTATCCTCGTAAATTAAAACACGTATCGCTGACATAAATTTAAAAGGTAAAGGTAACAGGCATTTTATTTTAGCTGCTTCACCCGATCAGGTGAATTTTTGTTTCAGCAAAATTCGGGTACCGTTACCGGGCAATGAATTTATTTGAAACTCAGCTTTCATTTGTGCTGCCCTTTCCTGCATGTTTCTTAAACCATTACCATCATTTTTTTCCTGCCTGATAAAACCAATTCCATCATCATTTATCTGCATGATCAAATATTGTTGCTGCAACTCAATATTTACATAAATATTTTTTGCTCCTGAATATTTCGCTGCATTATTGATAGCTTCTTTAAAAATTAAATACCATTCGCGGCGGTATTGCATGGGTATAATAGTGCCCTTAATTTTATCATCAACTATAAACTGAAAACGAATATTTTTTGGCTCCAGCATTTCAGATGCATACAATTTCATTCTCACCAAAACTTTTTCAATTGTGTCATTCACCGGGTTAATGGCCCAGATAATATCGCTCATATTATCCAGCATGTTTTGTGAGCTGTTTTTTATCCTTCCAAGATATTCGGCTGATTGGGCATTTTCTTTTTCCAATTGTTTTCCTGCCACTTCGCTCCATATATTGATACTCGTAAGTGTGGAGCCTACATCATCATGCAGGTCCCTGGAAATTTTGGAGCGTATTTTTTCTACTGCAATCATGCGATCCATTCTCAGCCTGTAAATAAAATATAAGAGGGCTGCAACTGCCAACACACATAAAGTATAAAACCACCAGGTTTTCCAGAAGGGCGGTTTAATGTAAATCATCATACCTGCCTGCTGCGGATTTTCCGTACCATCGGGATTGATGGCTTTTACATGCAAAGTGTAACTGCCGCCGGGGAGATTAGAATAAGAAGCATAGTTGCCTGTATTGGATGAAATCAATTCTTTATCCCA
>JAHEZC010000219.1 GCA_023251275.1 Parafilimonas sp.
CGCCGCGGATGCTTTCAAGAAAGATCGGCTGAATTTCGCCATCGCTGAATTTCTGGATATTGATTTTTCCAAGGGGTGCACCAAATTTTTGTGCGATTTTTTCCGCCAGTTCCTGAGAACCGATGCCGGAAAATATTTTTACCGAAGGGCCCATAACATATAAAATGTGTGGGGCGAAGATAGAGATTAGCAAAAAGAAATTGTATTTTGATGCGGCATAAATTTTTTACCATGCAAAACACATCTATAAAACATTGGGCTGAAGACGACAGGCCACGCGAAAAAATGTTGCTTAAAGGTATTGATGCATTAAGCAATGCAGAGCTAATGGCCATACTTATCAATAACGGCACAAAAGAAAAAAGCGCTGTTGACGTAACGAAGGAATTGCTGGCTGCTGTTAATAATGATCTGCAAAAACTGACTAAATTTTCCGTGAAGGAAATACTAAAGCTGAAAATAAAAGGCATCGGTGAGGCTAAAGCGATTGCTATTGTGGCCGCCCTGGAATTGGGTATCAGGAGAGAGATGTCAGAAAAAAAGAAAGAGGTGATATTGCACAGCAAAGATATTGCAGACTTTCTGCGTGCGCAGTTGCAATACAAAAACAGGGAGGTATTTGCAGTAGTGTTTCTTAACCGCGCCAATAAAATAAATCATTATGAAATAGTGAGTGAAGGAGGTATTACCGGTACTGTAGTTGATCCCCGCATCATTTTAAAAAAAGCGCTGGAGCATAATGCTGTAAACATAATACTCTGCCACAATCATCCGAGCGGAAGCACCAGGCCGAGCCGGGCAGATGAAGAGCTTACGCTTAAGATCAAAGATGCTGCAAGATATTTGGATGTAAAAGTTGTGGATCATGTCATCGTAAGCGAGGAAGGGTATTTCAGTTTTGCTGATGAGGGTTTATTATAAATTTGCTTTCCTGTTCCTTTTCCAGAATGCCACCCACTGGTTCATCTGCTCTTTTGCTTCGTCCGAAAATTCTTTTACATCTTCTTCCGATATGTAACCCTGATGCAATATAGCGGCTACTGTAAACAGGTATTTTGAACCGCCCAGATCATTGTATCTTTCAGTTATTTCTTTGTCGTGCTTTTGTAGCGTATCATACAACTTCAAATAGGCATCCTGTGCATTTAATTTTCTATTCCGCCATTCCGTTATCACAGTTTCCATTTTTTCAATTCCTTCTTTATACTTTGCCTCTATTCCTTTATCAATTGCCAGCCTCGCAATTTTCTTATCTTTTTTATTAAGATCATAATACATACTTAATAGCTTTTAGCATCATACAAAGCTAATTCATCTTCCGTTTTATTTATTGCCAATGCCGCCTAACAAACTCCCAAATAACTTCAAGGCATTTTCCACCACCTGAGCATTGCTTACGGGAATCTTTAAATATGTTTTACCCGATGCCGTATCTGTCTCTGTAATTTTATTTACCAGCCGTTGCGTGCTTTCAGGATTGCTTAATACCAGTACTAAGTTTTCCAGGAATCCAACACCCTTCGCCAATACCTCATCTTCAATTGCGGGCTGGTCAGCAGGCGAAGAGGAATATTTTTCTCCGGAAATTTCTTCCGCATCAAATAAATCCATTTGTTTTGTTTCAACCGGTGCAACAGTTATTTCTTTTTCTGCAATTCTCTCTTCGGCTTCTGCAATTGCTCCTGGTTTAGTTTCCGGTATGCCGCTTGTGACAGATTCAACCGATTTCATAAACTGCTTAAACTTCTCCTCACCAAGGAAAATATTATTATCGCCACCGTCCAATATGCCTGCTGCTATTCCTTTTTTAAACTTCAATACTTCCAGCATGCGTTCTTCAATAGTACCTTGTGCCACGAGATTGATGATGCTCACATTTTTCTTTTGTCCCAAACGATAAATGCGACCGATACGTTGCTCTAAAATTGCAGGGTTCCAGGGAATATCGAGGTTGATCATATAAGCTGCCGATTGCAGATTAAGACCTACGCCACCGGCGTCTGTTGAAAGAAACACACGGCAATCCGCATCATTATTAAAATGGGTGAACAATGGTTCGCGTTCTTTGCTCGGCACACCGCCGTGCAAATATTGATACCCGATTTCTTTTTCGGTTAATATGTTTCCCACTAATCTTGTCATGCGTTCCCATTGGCTGAAGATGACAACCTTTTCGCCGGGCATGGAAATGATCTCATCAAGAATATTGCCGAGTTCATCTAATTTGGTTTGATAATTTGTTTCCTGGTCAATGATATACGTGGTATCGCAAACCATGCGCATCATGTTCAGGTTATTTAAAAGCCTTTGCCTGTCTTCCTCTTTAAGAAATCCCATTCTTCTCCATTTGTGCACAAGTTTTGCAACTATATCTGCAAACTCCGCATGCAATTGGCTTTGCTCGGAGGTCATAGGCACCAATAGATTTTTATCCATCCTTGCAGGTAACTGTTTCAGCACTTCTTTTTTCGTACGACGCAGCATTACATCTTTCAGCAATACACCAATCTCATTCAGGTCTTTATAGCCAATTACTTTACCGGTGACCATATCTTTAATCTGGTGCCTCGTTAAAAAATTGTGCAATGAACCTAATAAATATGGATTGGCGATTTGCATCAGTGAGTACAGTTCTTCAATATTATTCTCCACCGGCGTGCCTGTCAGCATTATTGCATAGGTTGTCTTAATGCGTTTTATTTTCGAAGAAGTTTTGGCTCTCCAGTTTTTGATGCGCTGCGCTTCATCAAGTATCAGCATATCAGCCTGCATGTTGCTGAGATATTGATGGTCGTTAGCAGCTACCTGATAACTGACAATAAAATAATCATTCTCATCATTTTCATATAGCCGCATTCTCGTCAAAAGATTGCCCTCTACAACACAGACATTTTTATTGCCGGTAAATTTTTCTATTTCATTTCTCCATTGGTATTTTAAAGAAGTGGGGCACACGATAAGGGCTTTATTAATCTTAAATTCTTTGCGCATTACTTCAGTCGCAATGATAGCCTGTAAAGTTTTACCCAAACCCATATCATCAGCAAGAATACATCTGCCGGCAGATACAGTAAATAAAACACCCGTTTCCTGGTAGGGAAATAATTTTGCTTTACTGATGCCATCAAAAAGTTTGGTCTTTTGTTTTTGCGCCAGATCTTTCCGTTGTATATTACTCCGCTGCTGCACAATAAATTCCATAGCGTCTTCATAACACCTGAATCCACTGTGCAATTGGTGCGCTTTTGCAAGAAATTTTTCAAAGTGCATAAATGTTTCAGGCTTCAATTCGGCATTTTTATCAAAAAAATCTGCGGCAAGCTTTGCAAAGGCTTCGGATTCTTCTGTGCCGATACGCAGCTTCACTTTTCTTTCTCCCCGATAATTCAGATAAACAGAACTGTATGGAGGTGTGTAAGATTGCTTTAAAGAACGGCCCAGAACCGGCCTTGAGTTTATTAACAACAAAACCGCTTCAATATGTTTGCAGGTGCCCAACTGGTTGGTTTTAAAATCAGGGCAGGTGCAAAAATTAAGCGAATTATCTTCGCTGCGCAAAGCAACCTTATAAGTGTTTTTTGACTGATGGCTGTAAACCCTGTAATCGGTAAACACCGGTTGATCACCATTCTTTTTAATATCGAATTTTTCGTCCTCCGCTATCTGCTTTCGTAAAGCCGATTGCCATTCTGTATCATTCATCGCTTCCGGTTTATGTGTATGCGGTATGCGCGGTTTAACGGCTTTACGCTTTGGTGATTTCTTCTTCATCATTGTATAAAAGTTATTACGCAATAATACACTGAAACAAATATTTTCCAACAGAACTTCTTCACAAATAACTAACGGAGCTAAGGAATTTATATAGCATCGTCTTTCGGTCCATGGTGAACTGCAGTTTATTTTAAGGACAAAATAAATTTTAAACTTTCACGTGCAGGAATATTATTAATGCGGGTCGCATAATTTTACATAAAGCAAAAATATGCATGAAGATTTTAATCAATTAAATGAAGAAGAAAACCTGAGAGCCGAAAATGATTTTCTGAAAATGAAGATCATGCTTGAACACGGAGCAGAATTTCATTCCGGAAATACTGATGAAGAAATGCCTGCTGAAGTAGAGAATGAATTTCTGAAAAACATCATCGAATTTGAAAAACAATTCGAAGCACACAAAACAATCAGTGTGTATGACAAGCTCGGCAGGCCGCAGCAATTCAAACCGGTGAATGAAATTAGCGATGATGAAATAGAAGAAGCATGGCAAAAGCTATCATCATATATGAATGAATATGGTATTGATCTTTCTGTAAGCAGCCCGAAAGTTACAGTAAGGGAGTTGTATCGGTTTACAACGGAAGAATTATTTAAGCATGAAACGGATGATATGGTTATGCCAGGGTGGGCGACAAATTTTATCTATGATGAGTTTTATCCAGATCATGAATATGATAACACAAGAACTGCAATAGACGATTGCATAAAACCCATTTTAGAAAAAGCGCCTTTTGAATGGATGCATCATTTCCGCACAGAAAATTTACGGCTCAATAATCGTTATCCGCTGACACAGGATGATTTTAAAAATATTGTCAACAGGTTTAAGAACGCTTATGATGAAATTGAATTACCCGCTGCCGAAGCGGATAAATGCAGCATAACCAATATTTCATGTGAAGTAAAAGGAACTTATTCGGCTATAGCTAATCTCGAAAATGAAACATTACAATTAAAAGGAACATGGTCGGTTGAATTTGAATTGGATGAAGAATTTGGCTACTGGTATATCAACAATGTGCAAATAGAAGGGATTGATTTTTGAAATTATTTTTATGCGCTATAATCATAAATTTTATCAGCATTTTTCAAACTAAAAAAAAGTTCCAAAACTTTTCTTGAAAAAAATTTGGCAGTAATAAAAAAAATGTTTCAAATTTGCGTCACCAAAAATTTATAAAACAGTTAACAACATGCAACGCATTAATTCGCATATAGATCAGAAAGGCTTTAGTCCCACGACAGACTATCACCTTTGCGGGGCATGTAATGCTGTAAGTTAAGTACGACAAAAACTAATTGCTTATACAAGCCCCGCAAATTGCGGGGTTTTTTGTTGCTGCCTGTTAAAAAATGGCGACTAATCCGTTGCACAGAAAAAATGAATATGCTGATGAACAAACAACATAATAAATCAATTATCCGGGAAAGTATGCCTGCAGAAACAGCTATGCTATTGCATTGCCGGCTTTGGTTAAGTGTGAATGATCAGTGCAGTATAGATTTTGATAAAGGCAAATTATATCCGTATAGACGACCGTGGTGTTATAAAACACTTTGCTGAAATGCCGATAGCAATCGTCAGCAGCAGATGTGATTAGCCCTGCGGTTTCAAAATCGCGGGGCTTTTTATTGCAAAAAATCTCCGCACTTAAAAACTGAAATAAAGATGTACACAATGATACCTGTGTTGGCTATAGTATTTGTCCGCCTGTTGTATGCGATCATAAAAGATGTGCATAGGAGAAACATAAAAAGAAA
>JAHEZC010000220.1 GCA_023251275.1 Parafilimonas sp.
AAGAAGCATCCTTATTGATAATAATCATCAATTTTTTACTGTTAAACTACCCATTTTAAATCTTACACCATGAAAGTATTAATTGTAGAAGATGAAAAGCCTGCGGTTGAAAATATCATTGATTGCTTTCGCAATATTGATGAAAGCATCCTGGTCATTGGTGCAACAGGCAGTGTAAAAGAAAGTGTGAACTGGCTTCGTGAAAACCCTTTGCCCGATCTCATTATGATGGACATCCAGCTTTCAGATGGCCTGTCGTTCAATATTTTCAACAACATAACCATTACCTGCCCGGTAATTTTTGTAACTGCTTATGATAAATACCTTACACAGGCTTTTGAATACAACAGTATTGATTATCTACTTAAGCCTATAGACCAGCACAAGCTCGGCAATACCATTAAAAAATATAAAACTCTGCGTAATTATTTTGTGAATAATTATTCCTCCCTTTTTGAATACCTGAACACACAGAACAAAAAGAAGTCAAGAATAATTGTGCGTAAAGGCCTGGAATTTCAAACCATCAAAATAGAGGACATTGCTTATTTCTTCACTGAACATAAAGTTGTTTTCCTGGTGGACAGGCAAAACAAAAAATACCTCGCTGAAAAAAATACACTTGCAGAAATGGAAGAAGAATTAGATGAAATGATTTTTTTCCGGGCCAACAGAAAATATATTGTAAATGCCAATTACATTTCACGGTTTAAATCGGTTGATAAAAGCAAGATAAGTGTTGAACTTAGTGTGCCTGTAAATGAAGAAATTGTAGTAAGCCAGGAAAACGCGGCGTCTTTTAAGAAATGGATAAATGAGATTTGATTTATTGCTTCCCTGAATGCAAAATAACTGTCTCATACATTTTGTCAGATGAGGAAAGTGAATGTTTTATTTTATCAGTTGATTCCTGTTATGCTTCTGAGAACGCATTAATTCCCCAAAATTCATCTTTTTTGCTAAACCGTTAACTGCCTGTGCTATCCGCTTCGCTTTGGTTTCTTCGGTTTTGGCGCTTTCAATCCATTTGGTAAAATAGTTTTGGTGCGACTTTGGCAGCCCGTTGAAATATGCCAATGCTTCGGGCTCATCCTCCAGGCATTCGGTCAGCTCAGGAGGCGGTAAGACAGGAGTATTATCAGCTTCAATTTCCACTCTCAGCATAGCGCCTTTACCTTTTCTTATACCCTTTCTTATTCCTGCATTCAATGGCATAATGAAACTTCCCCCGCCCATAGGAAGCAGGGCTATGCCGTGGAAAGTATGATTATCGAGTTTACCTTTTATGCGGAACGTTTTTTTATTTCCCGGTTTCAGTTGCTGGGCAATATCAGCAGGTATTTCAAGATAGGTCCACCCGGTTTTTTCACCCTGTGCTGCAAATTTTAATATCGTCGCAGTAAGCTGAACCATGCATATTATTCCAGCAAAAATAAATCACAAATGGGTACGGATAATTCGGATGAAACCAAGCATATATTTAAAAACTTATTGGATTATTGCTGCCGGAATAATTGAAGCCTATTTGCCCCTTGATCCTCAATAAAATTTGATTTTTCGAAACATACAATGAAAACCATATCTTTGCACAGTAATTTGAGTTATACAGTATTCAGTAAGTGAACGATTTTTTCTTCAGGCAATTTTTGCTAATAGTCAGTCTTCATTACTCCTGCTTTTTCTCAAGTATTTTTCATTATTTAATTTCAAAACATGAACATTTACGTTTCCAATCTTAGCTTCAAAGTGGAAGATGAAGACTTAAGAGAATTTTTCAAACCTTATGGCGAAGTAACTTCTGCCAAAGTAATTTTAGATAAATTCACGCAAAAAAGCCGTGGATTTGGTTTTGTGGAAATGCCCGATGATGCGGCAGCACAAAAAGCCATTAAAGAACTGAATGGTGCACTTGTAGAAGACAGAAACATCAGTGTGACCGTCGCCAGGCCCAGGGAAGACAGGGGAAACAAACGCAGCTTCAGCAATAGCAGGTGGTAATTGCTTAAAGCGTGGAGAACAAAAAGAGCATTCGTGCCGAAGCTCTTTTTTTCTTTTGTGTTGATATCTGAAAATTGTTGAAAAGCATTTGCAGGTTGAAAGAATGATTTATTACCTTAACTCCAGAGAAATCCGCACATGACAAATGAACAGATAAGCAAGTTTATTGAAGAGAAATATATTGCCAAACATCCTGTCAAGATAGATTTCAAAACACGCCAGTCCATTATAGGATTGTTTATTAAAACGCCGGACTATAATGACCTGAAATCGAAAAATTTCTGGCGCATTGTGGCAGAAGCACGCATTGGCGAATGGAAAACTTCCCGCGACAATAACCTCGCAAGAATTTTTAATGGAGCAGAGATTACCAGATTAACGATGATATAGAGTGAACCTGAGTTACCCGATTGTATAAACAAAAGGTTTTGTCGTTACTAAAATTAATCGAGGTTTCCAAAGTATTGAATGCTAAAATTGCATTGGTTTATCCTTTGTAAACAAAGAAAAAAATTTCAATAAAGTAAGGTATGGAAGTACTGTACTACCTCTGTTTATCAATCAATGATTGATAAACTGTTTCCAAAATATTTTGCCTCACCTTCAGTTCGCTTAACTTCAGGTTTGTACCGCCATCAGGGTTAACGCGGTTAGATAAAAAAATGAACAGCAAATTATATTTCGGGTCCGCCCATACGCAAGTACCTGTATAACCTGTGTGTCCAAATGTCTGCGGGGAAGCACTCAGTGAAGGATATGGATCAGGTCGTGTGGCATTATCTTTTTCAGGTTTATCAAAACCAAATCCCCTGCGGCTGACATTACTGTGATAGGCAGTAAAATAATCTATCGTTTCTTTCTTCAGCAGGCGCACTCCATTCAGCTCACCTCCATTCAACAGCAGTTGATAGAGTTTTGCCAGGTCATACGCATTGCTGAATAATCCTGCATGCCCGGAAACACCGCCAAACATAGCTGCCCCGGGGTCATGCACATCGCCGCGCAGTAATTGAAGCCGAAACAATTTTTCTTCCTCAGCAGGCGCAATAAGATCAAGCGGTTCATGCTCATTTGGCTTGAATGTGGTGCTTGTCATTTGAAGTGGCTGGTAAAAAGTTTCACGGGCATATTCATCCAGAGTCTCACCGGTGATCTGTTCTATGACTTTGCCAAGGAAAATAAAGTCATTGTCACTATATACATATTTATTTGGAGGACCAAGCGGACTTGTAAGAATTCGGGCATACATAGTATCTACAAAATCCTTCCGCATAAACATTTCATCAGCCACACGTATTGAAAAGGTTTCATCAGGCAATGCCTGGTAGAACCAGTTCATCGGTATGCCTGTAGCGGTATCAATGGTTTCTTTATAAAAAGGGATAAAAGGATCTAACCCGGCCTGGTGTAATAAAATATTTTCAAGTACAAGATTCGCTTTATCCGTTCCTGTTACCCAAGGCAGGTAATCGCCCAGGGTTTTGGTAATATCGAGCTTTCCTTCTTCATACAATTTCATCACAGAAACAGTTGTAGCAGATATTTTCGTCACAGATGCGAGGTCGTAAACAGTTTGGGGTGTAACCGGTTCTGTACTGTCATAAGTTTTGTATCCATAAGATTTATAATAAGCAATCTTCCCATCTTTCGCGACGAGTACTACACAACCTGGAGTGGCGTGTTTTGCAATCGCATCGTTTGCAAGTGAATCTATTTTAGCGATCTTTTCTTTTTTAAACCCAACAGTTTCGGGCAAGGCAAGAGGTAATTGCGCATTCTCAGTGATACCGGAACCAAATTTTAATTCATCGCTTACGGTCACAGGCAATGTTCCTTTAGCAAAAATTTTCCCGTCTATAAAATCGAATGCTGCTTTTTGAAAAATGCTGTCATCTTCATAACAGGCTGCCAGATTGGGCGAATATTCTATTTGTTTAATTGCATAGGGATTGCCAAATACCAATGTCAGAGAAGGCTTTGACTGCTGAATTTGTGTAATGAGCTTGATAGCCGCATCACTGATGCCATAATTATTTGCTGGATATTTATTGTATCTATGCATGCCGATAATTACTACATCATATTTCGCCTGCAAAGAATCAAATAATTTTTTGGCTCTTTGCTCATCTGCTTTATAGTCAAAATAAAAAACATCAGCATTATAATTTTTTTGTAACAACCCTGCCAATGTATTTGCATAATTAATTCCAACCGCCACATAAGCAACGACTGATGTTTTCTTCAATGGCAACAGTTCCGGGTTAGCCAATCTTAATAAAGTAATTGCATTTGCAGCAACTTCGGTGCGCAGTCCATTCACTTTGGCATTGAGGTCAGTGGTGAGGTTTTCCGTTTCTACCTGCTTTACATTATTCAACCCAAGATGATATTTTACAAGCAAAACTTTTTTTACTCTTGCATCAATATCCTCCCTGTTCAGGATCCCTTTTCTTATTGCCTTGAGGATTTCATTAATACTTCCTTCAATATCTCCGGGAAGGCAGAGCATATCATTGCCTGCTATCAGGGATTGAAGAGAAGCATCTCCGTTTTTAAAATATTTCGCCACACCCTGCATCTCTAATGCGTCAGTAAAAGAAATACCAAAATACCCCAACCGGTAGCGCAGCAGGCCCGTTACATTTTTTTGCGAGAGAGATGCAGGCTGATTTTGTATTGTATCTATAGCCGGAATGTATAAATGCGCCATCATCACACTTCCCACGCCTTCTTTAAACAATGTTTTGAAAGGATATAGCTCCAGTGAATCAAGCTGCGCAAATGATTTATCTATTTCAGGCAGGTCCTTATGTGAATCTACAGACACATCCCCGTGACCGGGAAAGTGTTTTGCGCAGGCGAGCACTCCCTCGCTCTGAATCCCTTTCATCATCTGTGTTCCTAACAATGCCACTTTGTATTTGTCTTCACCGAACGAGCGGAAATTAATAACAGGATTATCAGGGTTATTGTTAATGTCCACTACGGGGGCATAATTTACCTGGATACCGGCTCGCCTGCACTGCTCACCGATTGCTTTTCCGATTTTATATACCAATGCTGCATCAGGCAACGCACCAAGTGTAAGCTGGTCGGGAAATTTCACTACACTATCTGTCATACGCATGCCTAAACCCGTTTCACCATCTATGCAGATCATCAGGGGAGTTTCAGCAATGCTTTGAAAGTGGTTAATGTAATTTGCCTGCTGTACAGGATTGCCCTGGAACAAACAAATCGCCCCGATATTGTATTTGTTAACGGCCTCCTCTACTTCTTCGTCATGAAATACCACACCGTCGGCTGTTCTTTCAGAAAGACGTACCACCATTAACTGGGCAATGCGCTCCTTCCTGGAAAGCTTTTTAAAGACACTGTCCACCCAATGCCGGGCCTCGGGTGTTTCTTTATAAAACGATTGTGCTGATACTGAAGATGCAAAAACCAA
>JAHEZC010000221.1 GCA_023251275.1 Parafilimonas sp.
AGGTAATATGGTGCCGCTGAGCTCATTAATCACGACAAGAGTGATCGAAAGTCCTGCACTGATAGCTCACTATAATTTATACCGCTCAATTGAAATATATGGTTCACCAAAACCCGGTTTAGCAGCGGCCAGGCAATTGATGCACTAAGAGATGTGGCTGTAAAAACATTACCTGCAGGCTATGGCTATGATTTTTCGGGCCTCAGCCGCGAAGAAATAAAAGCCGGGAGCAGCACTTTTACCATCTTCGCCATTTCCATTGCGTTTGTATTTCTTTTTCTGGCAGCTTTATATGAAAGCTGGAGTGTGCCTTTTTCCGTACTATTCGCGGTACCTATTGGAGCATTTGGTTCTATACTCACGTTAACCTTCCTGCCAAACCTGAGTAATAATGTATATGCGCAGATAGGGTTAATTACATTGATTGGCCTATCTGCGAAGAATGCAATTCTTATCGTGGAATATGCAAAAGAACGAGTGGACAGAGGTGTGGACATTATTCACGCAACCCTGCAGGCTGTACAGTTACGGTTGCGCCCGATTGTAATGACATCTATGGCATTTATACTTGGTGTATTGCCACTGGCATTTGCAACAGGAGCCGGCGCTGAAGCTCGTAAAACCATCGGATGGACTGTGTTTGGAGGAATGCTTGCAGCGACAACACTTGCTATTTTTGTAGTGCCTACGCTGTTTGTACTCATCACGAAACTTTCTTATGGAAGAAGATTAAAAAGCCTGCAGCAAAAACAAAAAGAGGAAGCCGACCTGGACCAGGCAATATGGGACAACAGGATCGGGTGAAATAATTTAGAATAAAACATTGATGCCTTAAAAAAGATACATCTTCACCGGCATGATTCGTCTTTATTGCATCGGTCTGAGTATCTTACCTTCGCCTCACATGAAAGCCCTTGTTTACAAATCAACAGGAAGCTGGTATATTACCAAAACCGGCACAGGTAAAATTTATAATGCACGTATTAAAGGAATATTCAAAATAGACGCTATCACCTCCACGAATCCTGTCGCTGTTGGAGATGAAGTCGAAATTGAATCTGAAAGTGACCAGGACGATACTGCCATCATCACCCATATTTATGAAAGAAAAAATTACGTGGCACGCAGCTCCCCGCATCATAAAATGCAGCATCATATTATTGCGTCTAATATAGACCAGTCAATATTGTTTGCCACATTAAAAGAGCCCAAAACTTCGCAGGGTTTTATTGACCGGTTTCTTGTTGCCTCAGAGGCTTATCATGTACCTCCTGTTTTGGTCTTTAATAAAGCCGACCTGTACAGAAAAAAAGAAATGGAAAAATTTGAGCAGTGGAAAGAAATGTATGAGGCCGTACACTATAAAGTTTTTCTTACCTGTGCGGAATCAGGTGATGGGCTGGATGCAATAATGGACATATTAAAAAACAAACTCACTTTGCTGAGCGGTCACAGCGGTGTGGGAAAATCTACTTTTCTCAATATGATCATTCCCGAATTAAAGATTCGTACAAAAGAAGTAAGCGGCTGGAGTGGTAAGGGTGTACATACAACTACATTTGCGGAAATGTTTGATTTACCTTTTGAGGGTAAAGTGATAGACACACCCGGTATCAGGGAATTTGGAGTGATTGATATCAGCAAACAGGAATTGTCCCATTATTTTCCTGAAATGCGGGCATTAATCAACGACTGTCAGTTCAATAACTGTCTCCATATTAACGAACCCGGGTGTGCTGTAAAATCGGCAGTGGAAAAGAATGATATTTCCATTGATCGCTACATAAGTTATTGTAACATACTTGAAAGTATCAATGAGAAGTTTTATTAAGCTTTACCTCGCAGCTTAGTGGCAAGCTTAGAGGCAGCCCCAACATCCTTACTGTTTTTCGGCAATAACGTTACACCATTATAAATGTCATACTGCAGAGCCAGCGGATGACCATAATATTTGAAATGCCATTCAATGTTGTCCGCATCATCCATCTTGCCGGTGAAGCGAACATGCCTGCTTTTACTCAGCTCATGGGTAAGCAGGTAAAATTTCTGAAGGCTGCCACTCTCATCAATAACCATTCTTTCACTCATGGTGTTGTAATCATTAGGTTTCATATATTTTCCCCCTTAAAATTTATTCAGTTTATATTTTTTCCCTTTTTTTATGTCTTTGGCAGCGCGGGGATCGCCACTGATGATTTTTTCTGCACCTACGTTAGCACCGTTTGAAGGGCATCCTTTTTTAACTGCGCAGGATAAGAGTGCAAAAATTACGAAACCAAAAAGGATAGTTCTCGCATAGGGTATAACCATAACAAAAAATTAAGCAGTTAGTTCAGATTGTGCAGGCTACGAAAACTATCCAAGGTAATAAGACATACGAATTTTTTATTTCGCTGCATTAAAATCAAAAAACCAGGAAGAATATTTTACATAATTATTGGCTATCCGGTCTATCTCTTCATGGATTGAAGCTTTGTCAATATCCTTCACTTTTTTGGCGGGGACTCCTGCATAAATACTCCCTTCTTCTACTACTGTGCCTTCCAACACCACAGAACCGGCAGCGATAATGGAATTGCTCTGTATTTCGCAACGGTCCATTACAATTGCGCCCATACCGATCAGCACATTATCATATACGGTGCAGCCATGTACAATGGCATTATGCCCAATAGAAACATTACTCCCGATAGTGGTCGGATTCTTTTGATAGGTACAATGAATGACAGCCCCGTCCTGTATATTTACTTTATTGCCCATTCTTATATAATGCACGTCTCCCCGTACTACTGCATTGAACCAGATACTGCATTCATCTCCCATTATTACATCTCCGATTACTGCTGCCCCCGGAGCGACAAAACAATTTTTTCCCATTTGCGGGTACTTATCATGAACCGGAATGATCGTGGCCATAGAAAGTTCTCCTTTCACAAAACCTGCTGCCGGCAGGAAACGGTATTTTTTAAACAAGTACAAATATCTCACTTTCTTTGCGAGATTTGTATTTAATATGAATGAACATTGGAGCGAAAATCTCATTAATGGTGTTACAGGCAACCGTCAATTATTTTTCCGGCATATCGCTCAAACGTCGCCAACACCAATCGCCATTGAAATGGTAAAAGCAGATGGTATTTATTTACAGGATGCAGAAGGGAAAAAATATATTGATCTTATTTCGGGTTTCAATGTTGCCAACATCGGCCATTCTCATCCAAAGGTTGTTGAAGCTGTGCAAAAACAGGCTGCTGCATATATGCACCTGGTCGTATATGGTGAATTTATTGAAGCCCCGCAGGTAGCATATGCAAAGCTTCTGACCAGCCATCTTCCTGCATCATTGAACTGTGTTTATTTTACCAACAGCGGCGCGGAAGCTACTGAAGGCTCTATGAAGCTTGCAAAAAGAATCACGGGTCGTTCCAAAATCATTGCATTTAATAAAGCTTACCACGGGAGCACACAGGGAGCATTGAGTATAATAGGTGATGAATATTACAGAAATGCATTCCGGCCTTTATTACCCGGTGTATATCATTATGAATATGGAAGTAATGAAGTGATTGATGCTATTGATTGCGAAACTGCGTGTGTGGTACTTGAAACAGTACAGGCGGAAAGCGGTGTAACAAAACCAAATAAAGAATGGCTTCAATCCATCAGAAAAAAATGCAGTGAACTAAATGTTCTGCTGATACTTGATGAAATACAGGCAGGTTTTGGAAGAACAGGGTCATTGTGGGCATTTGAACAATATGATATTGCACCGGATGTATTGCTGCTTGGTAAAGCACTTGGCGGTGGTATGCCTCTTGGCGCTTTTATCGCTGATAAAAAAATGATGAATGCATTATCCCATGATCCTGTTCTCGGGCATATAACTACATTTGGCGGACATCCTGTTTCATGTGCAGCAGGTAATGCTGCATTGAAAATATTGATCGAAGGAAATTTTATTCAACACGTAAAAGAAAAAGAAAAAATTTTAATCCATCACTTTTCAGATCATCCCAATGTTATAGAGATAAATAGCGCCGGCCTTTGGGCTTCACTTCGATTTGACTGTTTTGAAACAAGCAAAAAAATTATTCACGCATGCATTGAAAAAGGATTGATCACAGATTGGTTTTTATTTGCTCCTGATTGTATGCGTATTGCTACGCCGTTGATAATCACAGAGAAAGAATTGCATGAAGCCTGCGGGAGAATTAAAGAAAGTATTGCTGAAGTGTGCAATTAATTTGAATGAGTCATATCCTTTTTATTTTCCTGAAAGTTTTTTATAATAAGCAGCTTTGTCAAGATTTCCAAGCCTTGTGTAAACAAGATAAAGATTATAAATATCTCCCTGGTTTCTGAGTGAAGGATCAATTTTTTCCCAGGTATCTGCAGCCTCCCTGTAATTGCCATGCATGTAATAAATATAACCGAGGCTTATAAATGCAAACCTGTTGATGGGATCTATCTGGAGGGCCTGTTCCAGGTCTTTTTTGGCTGCATCGAGATCACCCATTATAATATGCCCGTTACTCAGGTGTATATAGCCAACTGCATCACGCGGGTATAGCGCCACGGCCTTTTCTAATTCTTTTATTCCTTTTGAAGCCATTTCTTTTTTTATAAAGGAATCACTGTTTATCTGCATCGCCTGTCTTACATATTCACCGCCAAGATTTTTATGCATGCGTGCATTCTCCGGATTTACTTTTACGTTGTAAGAAAATAAGGTCAGGTCATCTTTCCATTCAGGTATATACCTGATAATTTGAAAAGAGTATAACCCAATAATCAATATCAGCAACACATAAGCAGGAATTTTTTGTAATTGCAATAATGAAGCTGGAACTGTTTTAACCGCTGCATACATCTTTGCTATCTTATACAATGCAAATCCGGCAGCAATGCAGAAAGCAAGAGAGGGTGTGTATAAAAACCTGTCTGCATAAGCATTTGATGATACGATTAATATGCTTGAATAAATTGATATGGTAACAAAAAAATACAATATGCAGAATGAAAAAATGTTTTTCTTTTTAAATCCTTTGAGCGCAAAAAATATTAAAGCTGCATATATTAATATCCACAGAATAACTTTGGGATCGCTGATACCGATGAGCGGAATGGAATTGTAGGAATAATCACACGCTAACCTGTAAGGAAATATCAATGATAAAATATACATTCCCATGATATAAATATTTGTGCCAATTCTGATATTCATATCGCTTGCAGCAAGCAGCGGATTGTCCAGATAAGTAATAGGCGAATTGCCATGCGTATTTCCGACCACAGACAAACGGATAAAAATAAAGATCAAAAAGATGAGCATATATGGTATTGCAATACTGATAAGTTTTTTAACAGGAATGTCTCTGAAGAAATAAAGCATCAGGGGAATAACAGCAATAGTAGTCAGCAGATCTTCTTTGGAT
>JAHEZC010000222.1 GCA_023251275.1 Parafilimonas sp.
TTGTATTCCAGCAATTATTAGGCGTAGGATCGCTTGAATTATAAGTGTGTGTTTGTAAGCGAACCCAATGACCTCCGTCACCCCAGTCTGCCCCGCGGGTAGGTACTACGACTTCATCGGTTGTAACTTCATTAAGCGGGATCATGTGGTTGTTTCCTCCAAAATTGTAGAGGTTAGTGTAGGCTGCCCCGACAGCGGATGCCAGTTCTTTATCATTCTTATAAAAATTATCACTGGTAACGTTGCCATAAAGCAATTCTTTCTCGTCGAGGTTGGTACAGGAAGTTACCAGCAGCAATGCTATCAGGGAATACTTCGTGATTGATAAATTTTTCATATTGTAAGAAATGTTAGTTGTATAAAATATTATTTAAAATCCAATGTTGATGCCTAATGTAAATGTGCGTGTCAATACCCAGGTTTCCCTTCTGTCAATACCTGGAGCAAGCACATTGGTTCCATCCGCATATCTTACTTCCGGATCTGCACCTGTATAATCTGTAATTACAAATAAATTCTGTGCAGCGATATATGCCCTGATGCTCTTGATTGAACTGCTTTTAGCAATCGTAAAATTATAGCCAATAGTGGCGTTGTCCAATTTTACAAAAGATGCTTTTTCTACATGAAGGCTGCTGAATTTCTGTGCATCAGTAAGGTTCGGATTAAAGAATTTAGTATTCACTATATTATAACTTGTTGCTACATTGGCATTTTCAAAGAAGGCACGATACGTATTAATAAGATCATGACCAATCGAGCCGCGAAGGAAGAAGTTGAGATCAAAATTATTGTACCTGAATGTATTCGTCCATCCAAATTCAAATTTTGGTAATCCATTCCCGATCTTGGTATTATAATCCCTTTCATCGTGAGTGGTTCCACCTTTACCATCATCAAACAAATATTTTCCATCGGCATCAAGCCCTTTATAAATCGGCCCCCACAATATGCCTATATCTTCTCCGGCAATTGCCCTCGTAATCTGAGTCGCTTCCTGGCCCGGTGTTCCTAAGTTAGTAGCGCCAACATAATCTGCATCTACATTCAGTTTATCCAGCCTGACATGATAAGTAGAAAAATTGCCGCCGGTAGTCCAGGTAAAATCTCTGTTTTTTAAAACATCATAACTGAGTGCTATCTCAATCCCATTACTTTTTAATGTACCCACATTCAGGTAAGTCTGGGTTGCCTGGTTGGGCGGAACAGGTACATTAGTAAGAAATATTAAATCTTTGGTAGTCCTGTTATAATAATCTACTGTACCGGTCAGCCGGTTGTTGAGCAAACCGAAATCTAATCCGAAATCTATTTCAGATTTACTTTCCCATTTCAAATTCGGATTTGCATTACGGGCTGGATTGGAGGCTGAGGCAAATACGCCATTGCCTGTATAATAGGGCTGTCCATTAAACGCTAATGCATCCAGCGATACATAAGGGCTTGGCGGCAATGAACCCGTTATACCATAACTGCCTCTTAATTTCAGGTTGTTGATTTTTGGAAGATCGAAAAGCTTGCTTAAATCAACACCCGCACTCACTGCAGGGAACATACCCCATTTATTATTCTCGCCAAACTCAGTTGAACCTTCCCTTCTCAAACTGGCAGACAAAAAAGCAAGGTTATTATAATTCAAATTAAGCCTGCCAAAGAATGCGACAAGTTTACTCGCATTTTTATAGCTTGAAATTACTCCTCTGCCATCCTTAAAGTCAAGCGCTGAACTTAAATCCTCAGCGGATGCATCTGTTAAAAAATTACCACCTGCCACAGATACGCCCTGGTTTAAAAATTCCTGGTAGGAATAACCTCCTATAATAGATGCATTCAGCTTATTAAACCGCCTTTCATAGGAAAGTGTGTTTTCATATAGCTGATTATATGTTTCAAAATCTCCTTTATATCCATATCCATGCCGCTGATAACCACTGACACCCAAAAAATTGCGATCAAAGAAAGCTTTTATCGGAAGATAAGCCTGCTCATAATAACTGGAAGTTTGCTGTGCATATCTCATCAGGAATTTAAGTCCTTTAACGATCTCGTATTCCCCTGAAGCTACAATATTAAATCTTTTGGTTTCTCCCGTATGAGTATTTTGCTCCAAAGCCGCAACCGGATTGACGTAATCTATAAAATTAGCTTCATAATACCCGCCACCTGTGAGATCATACTGGGGGTCAGTACTTTTTACCGGAGCAGTAGGATTATATATGGTTGCATATTTAAAAGCTTCCGGGAAACCAATATCTGCATTTCTGCGTGAAGTAGTTACACCCAGATTAAATACAAGGCGGTCTTTCAATGCTTTTTGAGTGAGGTTTAAACGGCCATTCAATTGTTGAAAACCGGTTGTGATAGCTATTCCTTCTACATTTCTATAGTTGACAGATGCGTTGTAAAATGTGCCGGAACCATTACCACCTGAAAGCGATAAATTATGAGTGTGCGAAATGGCGGTACGGGTCATTTCATCGTACCAGTCTGTTGTAGCACCATAGTCGGTTCCTTTTCCGAGGGCACGGAATTCAGCAGCAGACATGTGCTGAGTAAGTCTTTCAGCGCTTTCTGCACTCACCTGGCCGTTATAAGCAACTTGTGTAGTGCCGCGTTTGCCAGAATGAGTAGTGATAATAATTACCCCCTGAGAACCGCGTGTGCCATAAATAGCGGCAGCAGAACCATCTTTCAATACATCAATACTGGCAATATCATTGGGATCTACCGTGTTTAAATCTGCGCCAACCTGTCCGTCAATCACAACTAATGGCTGCGTATTGGCCCCTAACGTAGAAAGCCCTCTCAGCCTGATAGCAAAGCCATTATTCGGATCGCCGCCGGCACGGGCTATTGAAAGCCCGGCAACTTTACCCTGCAATAACTGAGACACGTCGTTTACATTTCCTTTATTAAATTGTGCTGCCGTGATATTGGTTACTGCACTGGTAATTTCTCTTTTTCTTTGTGTACCATAGCCCGTAACTACAATGTCAGAAAGTCTGTCAACGCTTTCAGCAAGCCTTACATCAATAACCGTTTGGTCACCTACAGTAATCTCCTGTTTTGCAAAGCCTATTGAAGTGAAGATCAAAACAGATGAATTCCCCGGAACATTTAAAGCATAATTTCCATCGGCATCTGAAAGAGTGCCAACCTTGGAGTTTTTGAGTTGGATGCTTACTCCGGGGAGAGGAGTACCTGAAGTTGAATTACTTATTTTGCCGGTTACTCTTTTACTTTGAGCAAAAAGATCAGCCGTACAAAACATCAGCAGCCACATAATAATACAGGCTGTTTTAAGCAGTAGTTTGTTTTTTTTCATATTACAAGTTTTTACGGGAAAGTTTAAATAAACTTCTTTGTAAATCTACCTGATTGAATATACAATTTCCACCACTTTATTATTGAATACATAAACTATTTTAATCTTTTTTGCCGAAGTTTAAGGCCTTTTATATTAATTTTATTCAATGAACAGCAAACCCTTTACGGAAAAGCTTACACTAAGTGAGGGCACTTCCTTTGTTGCGAGGACCTATCGCACCCCATTTTTTGAAGTGCCCTGGCACCAGCATATTGAATATGAATTAATATTGTTCGTCGAAGGCCACGGGCAGGCATTTGTCGGAAATAATATAGGTGAGTTTGAAACGGGAGATGTTTTTTTTCTTGGAGCAAACCTTCCGCATACTTTTCAAAAAAGACATACAGACCTGGTAACAAGCGCTGTTGTTGTGCAATTTAAAGAAGATTTCTGGGGGAGTGATTTTATAGAAATTCCTGAATGTGCTGAACTGAAAGGGCTTTTCGATCTTTCAATGAAAGGGCTTAAAGTTGCGGGAGAATGTAAAAAAATATTAAATCCATTAATCAAAGACCTTGAATTTGCTTCAGGCCTGAAAAGAATTGTGATCCTTTGTGAATGTCTCGGCGTATTATGTCGTCAGGGAAACTTTGAGATGCTTAATATGCATGAACATCAAACCCTGAATATTAAAGACAGGGACCGTATTGATAAAATTATTCAATATACAATTGAAAAGTTTCAAAGTAATATTCCGCTATCGAGGATTGCAGAAATAGCATCTATGAGTATTCCTGCATTTTGCAATTATTTCAGAAAGCATACCAAAAAAACTTATATTGATTTTCTGAATGAAATCAGGATAAGTCATGCATGCAAACTTTTGAGGGCATCACAAATGAATGTGCTGCAAATCTGCCTTGACAGCGGCTTCAATACCTTAGCTAATTTCAACAAGCAATTTATAAAATTTAAACACATCACACCATCTCAATTCAGGAAACAATTTGCTAAGGCATCGGAGGAGGATTTGATCCCTGGTGATGAAAATACTTCTCTCCGAATGCTGACTATCTGATTTTATTTCAAATAAAGGAAGTAATTGGTCCATATACCGATATCATCTGCGGAACAAAGAAATACACCACCGGGTTCAGAATATTCTTTTCTCAGCTTTTCCCTTTGATGGCAACAAGATAACTCACAATAGCCTGTGCAGAGGAATCCGGGACAGGCGCACCGAAATTTTTGATCATTTTATCTACGATCTTCTCCCATGTTTTTTTGGGGAAAGCGGGTTGATTTTCAATATAGCTCATCGAGTGGCAACTCGTACAGTTCCGCATAAAAAGTGCTGATCCGGATATATCGCTCAGATCTGCTTCAACTAAAGAACTGTTGCTCTTGTTCTTCGCAATAGTCTCATCTGCAGGTTTTTTTTCATTACCTGTATTACATGCCGTTAACCATAAGAGAACTATAAAAAATAATTTCCATCGGACAATACTATGCGAAAAATAATTTTTCATTTTTATTCTGCTTTGATTATTAAACTTTCGATTTCATTCCGCATATAACCACTCCGGTTCCACTGATGCTCCGGTTGTGTCTGGCCTCTTGTATCCGTTGCCTTCACTTTGAAATGATAAGTACCGGGAGCAGCAGGTTTCCATGTATAGCGCCATCTCCGCCACGAATATTTTCCTATTTCCGGATCCAGCCGGGCAGTTACCCATTTACCGCTGTCAATAGAAATTTCCACTTTCTTAATTCCTGATCCGCAGTCAAATGCAAGGCCTTGTATTTCGCAATTACTTCCGGTGTTCACGACGGCACCAGGTTCAGGCGAAACAAAAACGGAGCGTACATCTAATTGGCTGATGGGCACCAGGTCTTTCGCAAGCGAATCAGGCTTTTCGTTTCCATTAATCACTCCTTTAGGCACCAGGTAGGCTTTTTTCATCCAGTATCCACTGAAGGTATCGGTAAGCACATTTATTTCACTCAGCATTCCAACCCAATACGTCGCGTACCATCCCGGTACTACAAGTTTAAGGGGATAACCATTCAGGAGTGGCAACTGTTCGCCATTCATTTCATACGCTATCATCACTTCACCAT